>JAHWJJ010000243.1 GCA_019348475.1 Gemmatimonadota bacterium
GGCGAGTTCGAGTCCGCGTTCTCGGGCCCTCACTGGCCGGAACCCGAGACCGAACGGTGATGCGCTCCTGCCGCCGATTCTTCTACGACGTACGACGCCGGTCAGCACGACGCGCACCGTCAACGAGCAGCAGATCTGCAAGGACGTGCCCCAGGCGCCGCGTGGTGTGAGCCTGCACGCCAACATCCGTACTGCACGGTGGCACCGGCTCGACCCCGCTCGCCAGCTCTGTTTCTACGGCATGGTCAAAAATGGGGGACCGTGGGATTACAAGCAGCGGGGCAGCAAGTATGAGGCGTTCGGGAACTTCAATTACGGTGCGACCGGATCCGCGGCCGGATTCTCGAGCATCATACTCTACCTGGCAGCGGGAGCGGCACAGGTGCGGGCGGGCACATCCGACCCGGCATGGAGCACACCGGACGGGGACTTCCCGTACGGAGACGATCCGAACGACCAGCTGTTCATTAGCCGCGGGATCGGGTACTACCGGGCAGGATGCTACCGGGCAGTCCCCCGCCTGCTGAGATGATCAATACACTTTCGCCTGAAGGGAACCTGCAATGACTTGCAAAGGTGCTCTGCTTACCCTGATTGCATCCGCAGGCGTGCTTGGATTGATCAGGTGCACGGCGCCGTTGAGGGCGGCAACCCAAACGGAGATTCTCCGCGTCGTTGCCCCCGACTCGCTGGTGGATGCCGTCGTGACGCGGAACTCGGGGGGGGCGACCACATCGAACGTCTTCCGCATCTTCGTGGTCCCGCGCGGGCACCCGATTCCGTCGGATGAGCGATTCGAGCGCTTTCGCGCCGATAAGATCAGCTCGCTGTGTGTTGAATGGCGACGCACGCGGCTGCTGCAGCTGAGTTATGACCAAGCGCGAATTTTCCGCTTCACCAACTTCTGGAATTCCGGCGACATACAGCACTTCCAGTACGTCGTTGAGCTACGGCTGGAGGCGATGAACCCGACATCATCACTTCTGGAGCTTGGAACCGGACCGGCGGTCCCGTCGCGCTGCGCCCATGAGATCAACGGCTGACGCCCCCCCGCCCGCACCGTCCGCATCCAGGCCACGGATAGACCATCGAGCGGTCAGGCGTCTCAGCATGATTTCGGGTCAGAGCGTCCCGTCCTACGACCAACTCGCGTCGGTCACGCTGGGACCTGCCACGCCATCGCGGTTCGCTCGCGGCTGAACGTGGGGCTCGCTCGCCGAGCCGCAGTACGATGAGCCGGAACGCCGCGTGAGGAGGTCACATGCGAAGGAGAGGCTTTCACCGACTTTTTGTTTTCTTCTTCGTGTACACCGGCTGCGCGAAACCTATGGGAAATGACCAGGTGCCGCCTGCCGGGGATTCTGCTCACAGAATGCCCCGCGATTCGGTAATGGAAATCGTCGATACTGAAGCGACCCTTTTTCCCGGGCGGCCCAATCAAGCTGTCCACCGGCTTGGAAGGCTTTTGGGTGCCGTGACACAGCACGTCCGCCGCTACCAACGCCTGCCTGTCAGTATGGAAGAAATCAGAGGGAGTGGCAGTTTTTCAGCCTCGGCGGTGGTCGATCCTTGGCAAACACCAGTTCGATATCGGGTGTACGGGGATTATTTCGAATTGCGCTCCGCAGGCGAGGACCGCCAGTTCGACACGAATGACGATGTATACACTATCGGACTGAGCGGACGTGACGATCCGTGCTTGATCCGTGAGGCTCAAGGCAACCTGTTGGATTTTTCTGCACAAGTTCCACGCTGTACAGTACCGCAAAGTCGGGGCGTGGAGCCCTAGTGGACCGCGGCTGAAGTTTCGCGAGTGCTGATTCGCCGTTTGGGATCGGAGTAGATCCACTTGAATGGCCGGCAGTCCTCGTTCTGAGCCTGATATAGGCCATCAGCTTGCGGCGCAGGTCTTCAGTCGAGGTGAAGGTGCCGCGTGCGATGCAGTCGCGCTCGATCTTCGCGAACCAGATCTCGACCTGGTGCAGCCAAGAGCTATCGGCGACGAGAAGATTCGGAGCTATCGAGTTCGAACATACTTTCGGCGGCCCCCGCGGGGCGGTTCCCGGCGGGGATCGTTCACATCCAGAAAGCTCCTGCCGGTTCCGCTACCGCCCCGGCGCGGGGAACACCACCAGGCTCTCGTTCCCCTCGCGGTCCACCGCCGCCACGCCAAAGAACCAGTTGTCGATGATCACGCCCTCCAGCGTGGCCTCCGTCACGTTCCCCACCCAGCGCGAGTGGTCCCACGTGGGCGAGGTGGGCGCGCGCCAGTACACGCGGTAGCCCGCCAGGTCCGGCGCGTCCACCGGCTGCCACCGCAGTGTGGTGTTGGCCGACACGGCGCCGCGGATGGTCACCGAGTCCGGCGCGGCGGGGGCCCAGGCCAGCGACGCCAGCGTGGCCGCGTTCAGCGCCGTGATGCGCCCGGTGTAACGGTAGTCCACCGCGTCCGGCACGTCGCCGTAGTGGATGCCGTTCTCCACGCGCAGGTCCTGGTGCTGCCGGTTGTAGTCTTCGTACGTCTCCGTCAGCCGCACCGCGGGGTAGCCGGCCAGAAAGAACGGCGTCTGGTCGCCGCCGCGGCCAAAGCGGTCCAGGCGGTAGATGATCTGCGGGTCCAGGTCGGGGACGTAGCGGTCCGCCATCCGGTCCACGTAGCGTGCCAGTTGCCGGCTGGGGACGTCCAGCTCCCCGCCGCTGTACAGGAACCGGCGCAGCTCCGCCTGCGACGCCTCCGGCGGAATGCCCGGCGCGAAGATGCGCATGGTGGTGTTGCTGGCCTGCCCGCCGATCCCCCGCGTGTTGCCGATGATGTCGTTGTTCAGCACGCCCGAGATGCGCCAGCCGTTCTGCTGCGCGTGGCGCGCCAGGATCTGTCCCCCGTTCAGCCCCTGCTCCTCCCCCGCCAGCGCCGCGTAGACGATGGAGGCGTCGAAGCGGTGCTTCGACAGCACCCGTGCCGCCTCGATGGCCGCCGAGGTTCCGGTCGCGTCGTCGTTGGCGCCGGGGGCGTCGCTGGTGGCGTCCATCGCGTCCGACACCCGCGAGTCGTAGTGGCCCTGGATGATGACGTAGCGCCCCGGGTCCGTCTGCCCGCGCTGGATGGCGACCACGTTCACCACGCGCGTGTCCACGGGGATGCGCCCGCGCGGATTCCCGGGGACGATGTCGCTGACGTACATGACTTGCAGGCAGCCGCCGCACTCGCGGGAGATGCGCTCGAACTCGGCGAAGATCCACCGCCGCGCCGCCCCGATGCCGCGCGTGGGCGACAGCGTGTCGCTGAGCGTGTGGCGCGTGCCGAACCCCGCCAGCCGCCGCACGTCCTGTTCGATGCGCGCGGGGTCCACCGCGCGCACGATCTGGTGGATGCGCGGGTTCTCGCTTCCGGGCGGCTGCGCGGGCGCGGCCGTCTGGGCGTGGAGCGCCGCGGCGAACAGCGCCGGAACGGCGGGAATCAGCAGTGTGGAAAGTCGGACCACGGGTACACGCTCCGCAGGGGGTGATGCGCGGCCCCGCGCAGCGGGACCGTCCGTTCCGTCGCGAATTCGGGATACAGAATACGGCGGGCCGGCTCCGTCGCAAATCGCGAGCGCGGGGCGCGGCGCTTGCACTCCGGCGCGCGCTCGTGATCAGCGGATACCAGGGAGGCGGAGGGGGGATGACGTACGGCGGGACGTATGACGCGATCGTGATCGGCGGCGGGCCGGCGGGGCTGTCGGGGGCGCTGTGGCTGGCGCGCTACCGCCGCAAGGTGCGCGTGTTCGATGCCGAGGACCCGCGCAACGCGGCCACCTGGGCGGTGCACGGCTACCCCGGCCTGCAGGACATCTCTCCTCGCGACCTGCGCAGCACGCTCAAGCTGCAGGCCGTGGACGCGGGCGCGGAGTACGAGCCCGGCGTGGTCGACAGCGTCGAGGGCGCGGAGGACGACTTCAGGGTCACGCTGGAGGACGGCCGCGTCTTCGGCGCGCGGCGGCTGCTGATCGCCACCGGCCTAAAGGACATCGTCCCGGAGCTGCCGGGGCTGGAGCAGTTCTACGGCACCAGCATCTGGCACTGCCCCGACTGCGACGGCCCCTCCGTGGTCGACCGGAAGGTGGGGATCATCGGCTGGGGGCGGCAGATCGCCGCGTACTGCATGTACATGCTCACCTGGACGGACCAGCTCACCGTCCTTACCCACGGCCACCCGCCGGACCTGGAGCAGAACGCGCGCGACGCGCTGGCCCGGTGGAACATCCCCGTGCGCCAGGACGTGATCGAGCGGCTGGAGGGCGAAGGCGACCAGGTGCAGCGCGTGGTCTTTCACGACGGGAGCACCGAGGACTTCGACGCGATGTTCTTTCACATCGCCAGCGGCCCCGGCTCCACCCTGGCCGCCGACCTGGGGTGCCAGGCGGACGAGGAGGGAATCCTGGAGATCGGCAAGGAATACGAGACCACCGTCCCGGGGGTGTATGCCGCGGGCGACATCGTCCCCGGCTCGCGCCTGGCCATCCGAGCCGCGTCCGAGGGTGCGCGCGCCGCCATCGGCATCCACAAGTCGCTGATCCCGGAGGAGCGGCGGATCGGGTGAAGGGGTGAAGGGGTGAACGGGTGAAGGGGTGAACGGGTGAAGGGGTGAACGGGTGAAGGGGTGAACCGGTGAACGGGTGTGCGGGGGGTGCGGGGGTGCGGGCGGCGGCTTGCTTGGGGTTCGTAAACCTCGCCCACCCCGCGCGGGGCAGGTCGTGAGCGGGGGCTGGGACCGGGGGCGCTCTGGCGTTCCGCGGAAGCGAGGTCGAATTTCTCCTCTCCTCCATGGGGTTCATGGGAGAGGCCGGGAGAGAGGGGGGCGCCTGGCGCGCAGCTGGAAAACGGCTCGTGTGCGGGTGAGGCCCGGGCCCTACCGCCCCGCCGTCTCCGGGGTTTCCACGCCGGGCTCGGGCTCGGCGGGGGCGGACTCGGCGGGGACCTCGATCTCGTGCACGTAGAACAGCTCCGCGCCCGCGTCCTCCTTTACCCGCACCATCGACACGTTGAACACGGGCACCCCGCCCGGCGTCTTGCCCGCGAAGGTGCCGTGGTGGGCGTGGCCGTGGAAGACCACCGCCGCGCCAAAGCGGTCGATGGGCTCCAGCAGGCGGTCGTTCCCCAGGAAGGGAAAGATCTGCTCCGGCTCGCCCATCACCGTGTCGACGATGGGCGCGTAGTGCAGCAGCACCACCCGGATGGGCGTGGACAGGCGGCGCAGCGAATACTCCAGCTTCTGCACCTCTTCCAGCGTGCTCCCCACGAACGTCTTGGTCTCCGCCTCGCCGAACGCCGTGAGCGTGTAGCGGCCGAAGCCGCCCATGAAGCCCTTTACCCCCGCGAAGCCCACGTGCTCGTTCAGCTCGAAGGGCGCCTCGTCCAGCAGGTGCACGCCCCGGGCGCGCAGCCCGTCGTTCACCTTTTCCGGCTGGCCGCTCTCGTGGTCGTGGTTTCCCAGCACGGCCAGGATGGGAATGCGCACGTCCACCAGCTCCTTGACCACCACGTCGATCTCCGCGGGCGTTCCGCGCCGCGTAAGGTCGCCGGCCAGCAGCAGGATGTCGGCCTCGTCGTTCACCCGCGCAAAGGCTTCGCGGTAGGCGCCGCCATCCTTTTCGCCGCAGTGGATGTCGCCCACCGCGGCAATGCGCACCGTGCGCGCCCGCCGGTCTTCCCTGCGCCGCCCGAACGCCACCCGTTCGGTGTCCCGCGCCCCGTCCCCGTCGCTGCGTCCGTCCGTCATTCCTCTTCATCCACCGTCTTGGGGAGCGCGGCCGGGTCCTCGTGATCCGCCCGCTCGTCCCACACGTCGCTCTGCTCCAGCGCCACCACCGCCGGATGGCGCTGCATGGCGCGGATCTTTTCGGCCCGCAGGTCGTGAAAGCCCCACTCGTTCACGTCGATGGCGAACGAGAAGCGCGAAATCAGCGTCCCGCGCGTTAGTTCGTGCTCCTGCCCGTCCGCCGAGTGCTGGCGCGCCGACTCGTCCGCCCGCTCCAGCAGCTCGCGCAGCACCGGCTGCGGCACCTGGTCGCGGTAGCCGGGATACACGTAGCGAAACATCAGCAGCTGCGACAGCAGCAGCGGCCAGTCATCGCCCGTCTTGGCCACCAGGCGCTTCCAGTCCATCTGGTGGCCCACGCACAGGATGAGGTGCGCGATGTCGGCCATGTCGTGGCGGTGCCGTTCGTTGATGAACAGCCGGTGCCACAGCAGCTCCTCCGGCGGCGCCACCCGCACCTGGGTGGCGGCCAGGATGGCCGGGGTGCTGTGCCGGTACCAGTCGTCGTCGATCAGGGCCAGCCCGTTGCCCATCCCGTAGATGATGTCGATGAAGTGCTCGGGGTTGTCGCGGCTTACGGCCTTGGCCAGCCAGTGCGACTGCTCCAGCCGGGTGATGAAGCCGTCCTGGCGCAGCACCCGCATGGCCTGCAGCACCGCCTCGGGGGTGCAGAACAGGTCCAGGTCCTTGGTCTGGCGGATGATCCCCGTGTGCTCGTAGATGGCGTACGCGCCCGCCACCACGCACGGCACCCCCGCGGCGTTCAGGGCGTTCAGGCAGCGCTTGTACAGCTCGCGCTCTTCTTCCGGAATCCAGAACTCGCTGTGCGTGACCGACTTGCGCTCCTCCTTGCTGAGGTTGCGCATGGTGGGAAAATCGAAGACCGCCGGCTCGGTTCTGGACATCAGCAGGGATTCCGTGGTGAACGCGACGCGCCGGGCAAAAGCAACAATCGGACCCGGCGCGGGATGCGCGTTGACCCGCGGGCGGGGCCGTGCCTACCTTGTGGAATGATCAACGACCTCAGGAACCTGTTCTCCAGCGCGTGGGACGCCTTTCTGGCGGAGCTGGGCCGCCGCGACCCCGCCGACCACGTGGCCGACCTGCTCTCCGGGATGCGCCGCGAGATGGTGCAGGCCCGCGCCTCGCTCCCGCTGTACGAAGAGGCCGTCCGCGGCGCCGACGCCGAGCTGGCGCGCGAGCGCACGGCGCTGGAAGACGCCGTGCGCCGCGGGGCCCTCGCGCAAAAGGCCGGGGACGCCGAGACGGGGCGCATCGCCGGCGCG
>JAHWJJ010000244.1 GCA_019348475.1 Gemmatimonadota bacterium
ACGTCGTGCTCTACGGTGTCGTAGCCGGCCATCAGAGGATCCTCCAGTCGGTCCAGATCCCCATGGAGCAGAGGCGGATGTACAGGTCGGTGAAGGCCACGCCGACCAGGCTGGCCCACGCCCACTTCATGTGGCCGCGGTTCAGCTTGCTGCACCCCTCGTAGCACTTCAGCTGCACGGGATGGCGCGAGAGCTGGTCCTTGCGCCCCCCCACCAGGTGGCGCAGCGAGTGGCACCCCAGCGTGTAGCCGCTGAGCAGGATGACGTTGGCCGTCAGCACCAGCGTCCCCACCCCGATGCCGAACTCGCCCCGCCCGGTGATCCCGTCCACCCACCACGTCGCCTTCACCGCGTCGTACGCCAGGATGAAGATGAAGATGAGGGCGATGTACAGGAAAAACCGGTGGGCGTTCTGCAGGATGAGCGGCAGGTACCGCTCGCCCCAGTAGCTCTTGCCGCGCGGCTCGCCCACGGCGCAGCTGGGCGGATCGGCCCAGAACGCCTTGTAGTAGGCGCCGCGGTAGTAGTAGCAGGTAAAGCGGAACAGCCCGGGAAAGGGAAGGATGAGCAGCGCGGGCGAGAACGGCAGCCACCCCGGCCACCAGCGCGGCTGCGGCCCGAACCAGGCGTGGTGCGACGCGCCGAACAGCTCCGGCGAGTAGAAGGGCGACAGGTACGGACCGTACGTGTAGTGCGCGTTCTGGAACGCGGCCCAGGTGGCGTAGACGACGAAGCTCGCGAGGATGGTGAAGGTCACCGCCGGCTGCACCCACCAGGCGTCGGGGCGCGCGGTCTGGCCAAAGCGCCGGGGCGGCGCCAGGACGGGCAGGGTACTCGCCAAATCCCACGCTCCTTCAGGCAGGCGGAGAGGTGTCACGGCGGGTCCCGCGCCGGGCGTGGATGGGCGCGCGGCGGGTGCCGTGGTGAGAAGTACGGCTAAGATGCGCCACGACCCGCGATTGGACAAGAAGTCTGGAACTTCTGCTCCGGCCCCGGCGATTTCGCGCGGCGCGACGCCCACCCACCGGGCCCGGCATCTGGTGCAGCATGGCGGTCCTCGCGCCGGAGCGGCTGAAGCCGCCGCAACGACCGCGGAAAGCCTCCCAGAGTACGTAGGCACCCCCGAGGCGAACACTCCAGCCGAACGGTGAGTTGGTGTGTGAAACACGGCGTGCGCACGTTCTCGCACTCGTAGAGCGTCACGCTGTGATCGCCACCGGGGCATTGCTCGCGAGCATAGCCGATGCTCCGTTTGAACCACACCTCGGCGCGATCGTATTCGTTCGCGTTTCCGCGCTACCCTACCGGCAACGTTCGCGCACCTCGGGTTGCTCGGTTCTATTACGGCGGCTATCTCCGCCCACTCGATGCCTGTTCGGCCATGCTCGTGCTGTAATGCCCAGAGAATCACGTCTTCAGCTGCCGCGCTCATCTCGCCCGCGCTGACGTTCAGAGGGTCCGCTTTCAGCGAAGCGAATGTGTCCAGCCCGCACTTTAATTCAGGACAGCCAGCACGGGCATCGCGCCGCTTCGCGTGCACCTCGATCGTGGGCGCAGTAAAGAGACGCGAGCGCATGTCAGGCGACGACTCGGCCCAGTCGCGTAGATCCCGGAGATCCTGCCAGAGCACCAACCCCAGCGTGTTTGGAAGCTCGTTCAGAATCTCGCGCTCCCGGTGCCGTGATGCGGATGCGGGGGAATAAAGTCGTCCATCACCCATTGAACCCGGTTCAGAAAGCAACAAGAGCGGTTCGCGCTTCACATTCCGACACAATACGAAGTCATGATAGGTGCCGCTATGGTCGGGCCCCCGCCGTGGATTTTCTCCCGGCCGCGGCTGGCGGCTACCGCAGCCGGTCGCAACAGCGCAGGCCGCTGCCTGGGATGAGAACGGGCCGGGGCAGCGTCACCGCTCCCCCGGCCCGGTCCTTCGTGTGGCCCGCTTTGAGCAACGCGGGATCAACCTGCCGCTCGGCGCCCGTGTGTTGATCCGCAGTCGATGCCGAGACAATCGCGGCTCTACGGGTTCGGAAGATCGTACGCGACACTCGTTGCCCTTCGGTTTCTGAACCCACCACCATCCCCGCGGGGTTCAGGGACGAAGCTGCGCACGGCGGTCCGGTTCATGGCGCACACGCTTGACGCCGTACTTGCGCGAACCCTATAGTTTCAACGTTCAGCACCCCGAACCAGTTCTCCGCTTCTCCGCGCAATGAATCTGCACCGCTGGTCCGTTGCTGTTGGACTCGGCTTTGTCTGCGCGTGTGGCGCAGCGGCATCCGGTGAACGGGACGGCGGCTTTCCCGGTGAGGCGGCCCGTCACCGCGCTGCCTCCCCCGTCGCGGAAGTGTGGACGAGCCCGCCGGAGGCGGAACTCGTCTCGTTCAGCCATCTGGCGGTCGATTCCCGCGGCAACGTCTACGTGCCGGACTTCTATCGCAACCGGGTGGTCGTGTTCGGGCCCGACGGCCGGGTACTTCGCACGGTCGGAAAGCGTGGCAGGGGGCCGGGTGAGTTCCAGGCGATCCGTTCGGTCCAGGTGCTCCGGGGCGACAGCCTGCTCGTGTACGACGGCAGCCTGGCGAGGGTGAACGTCTTCCCCCCTGGCTCCGATCAGGAGGCGTATGTCGTGACGCTGCGGGACGCCGCGCCCTGGGCGCTGGAGCGGACGCCTGACAACGGCGCGTACCTCGCCCGGTACGAGCCGGGTTTCCAGTTCGGGCAGGGCACAGATACCGGGCCAAGGCTGGACCGGGTGCGCGTACTCAACCTCGACGGCACACGGCGCGCCGACCTCCTGAGCTTTCCCGCGCGCTCTTTCGTCGTGTCCCAGCAGTCGGTTACGCCGAACCCGTGGGGGCACAACGGCTTCGTGCGACTGGACTCAAAGAACAGGCTGCACTACGTGTGGTCGGACACCGTGGGGGCCACTACGTACGACTTGCAGGGGCAGCGGCTAGGCTCCTTCCGGGTCGATTACGCTCCACCGCCGGTGACCCGCGCCGACCTGGAAAGGGAGTTGAGCACGGTTCCGGAGCCGATGCTGCAGCGCTTCCGCGCGGCGCTGGAGGACTCGCTGCCGAGCCGCTGGCCCGCCGTGCGGGCGCTGCTGGTGGATGACGAGGACCGGCTCTGGCTGGAGCTGGCCGGGCCTGTCGGCAGGGAGGTGGAATGGGTTGCCTTCTCCCCGGGTGGCGAGTATCGGGGTTCACTGCTGCTGCCGGCCGGCACGTCCGTGTATCAAATCCGCGGCAGTAGCGTGTATGCCAAGAAAGAAGGCGAGTACGACACGGCACGCCTGACCGTCTACCGAATGGTGCGTCCGCCCCGCTGACGCGCGTCCAGCCGTCAGCACCCTTTGCCCGCTCCACGGAGGAACCACGATGTTCAAAGCACGAATCGCGTCGGCAGCGTTCATGCTCGCGGCCGTTGCCGCGTTCAGCGTGCCGGCGACGGCCCAGCAGATCAATCCCGCGCGCGTGATCGACATGCACGTGAATGTCGAGAGCAAGAACCGTTCGTTCAGCGGGTCGGTTGTGGAGGGCAAGGCCTTCCGGCTCACGATCGCAGGCGCTGGCACGTTCGAGATCATGCCCGTGCTCGTGAGTGAGGGCAGGTACGCCGTCGCGGTGCGCGGGGGTCCGGAGAACGCGGAATCGGCCGACCTTCGCCAGGTGGAAACGGTGATGGCGCAGGAGGGGGTGCCGGTCGCGCTGCGGTCCATGCCGCGGGTCGGACTTGTGATCGAAGGCAGCCGGATTCCCCAGGCCGCCGCGATGGTCAGGCCTGCCTCCTACACGTTCGCCTCGCTGCCTCGGGCCATCCAGGATGGCTGCTGCGTGGTGTGCGACGGCTTTATTGCCTGTGGCTGCAAAGTGGAGAGCAGCTGTGGCACCTGCTGCGTCAATCCCTGCTGCGAGCCGCCTGTTATCACCCTCGAGGGGCGTTTCTTCCCCGCCGCGCCACGGTTTGCTTCGCGCAGCTGCGGCACGCCGATCCGTGACGAGGAGCGGCTGTTCACGCCGGCCGCCCAGACGACGCGGATCGCGGCGGCAGGGTGACGCTCGGCCCAAGGCAGGATGCCTGATCCGAAAGGAGGGCAGGACGCCACAACCGCGCGTCCTGCCCCTCCTTCATGTCCGGTACTCGGGTTCACGCCGACGCCGCATCTACGTGCTTCCGGAAGGCCTCCAGCAGCCGGCGCTGCGCCGGCAGGAACGCCAGCACGCGCGCAGGCGGCGCACGGCGGGCTCGTACGGCGCCGCACCATCCAGGAACTTCTTCGACCGTCGCTGCTCCCCCAGGCAGCACCCACGCGCATCCCGAAGCGGCACGACCGGTTGCGCGCGAGACAGGACCATTTTCCGCCCGGCCGGGGCTGGCTTCGAACGCTGAAGCCAGCCCCTTGCTGCTGCCCCGCGAGCCGTAAACCGGGAAAATCCACCGCGCCCGCACACTCACCTCTCACGCAGCCGCGGGCGACCGTCCGCGGCGGGCTGGCCCCCATCCTGCGCCTCCGGTAATCGATCCGAACCCACGACTGCACGTGCGCTGCATCCGGCGCGCCCCCCCGACACGGAAGCCATGCGCATTTCCATTCGCACGCGCCTGCTCGCCCTGCTGCTCGCGGCCTGCGCGACCGCCGGCTGCTCCGTGAGCGGCGCGCCGCTGGGCGAGGTGGCGGAGCTGGTCGCCACCGGCGGCACCAAGCCCCTCCGCAAGGAGCTGCGGCCGATCCGCGGCACCACGCGCGCGCTGGTGTTCGCGATCGACGGGCTGGGGCTGGACGACCTGGACCGGGCCCTGCGCGAGGGCCGCATGCCCCGCACGGCCGCCCTGCTGGGCGACCCCACCGACGAGCCGGGGGTGTTCGCGCATGCGTACGGCGCGCGCGACGTGCTCAGCATCCTTCCCTCCACCACGCTGGCCGCGTGGACGGCCGCGTTCACGGGCGTGCCGGCCGCGCAGAACGGCGTGCCCGGCAACGAGTGGTGGGCGCGCGGCGAGGGCGCGTTCTACGGCCCGGTGCCCGTTTCGTTCATGTCGAACGCGCAGGCCATCCGCATGTACACGGACCGGCTGCTGGATCCCGTGATCCACGCGCCGACCGTGTTCGAGCGGCTGGACCTGCGCTCGCACGTGTCGATGCTGCAGCTTCAGCGCGGGGCGGACCTGCTGCAGCTGGCGGCCCTCTCCAAGCTGGGCGACCTGTTCGAGCAGGTGGTGGAGGAGGGCGGCACCGGCTCGGTGCGCGACCCCGACGTGTACCGCGAGACGGACGAGACCTCGGTGGGGAGCGTGATCTCGGACCTGCGCAAGCACGGCGTGCCCGACCTGCAGGTGGTCTACCTGGGAGGGCTGGACCTGGTGGCGCACCAGGCGGAGCAGCCGCTGGAGACGCAGCAGCGCTACCTGGCCCAGGTGGTGGACCCGCGGGTGGGCCGCGTGCTGGACGCGTACGCCGCGGCGGGGGCGATGGACGACACCTACGTGGTCTTCGTCTCGGACCACGGCCACACCCCCGTGCTCCCCGACGACCGCCACGCGCTCTCCGGCGGCGACGGCGAGCCGACGGCGGTGCTGGAGTCGGCGGGCTTCCGGGTGCGGCCCTTCGGGCTGCGGCGCGACGCGGGCGACTTTCAGGCGGTGCTGGCGTACCAGGGCGCCGTCGCCAACGTGTACCTGGCGGACCGCGCCCGCTGTCCCAACCCCGGCGACGCCTGCGAGTGGGCCCGCCCGCCCCGGCTGCAGGAGGACGTGCTTCCCGTCGCGCGCGCCTTTTTCATAGCGAGCCGCGACGGCGCGCACGTGCCGGAGATGCGGGGGACGCTGGACCTGGTCTTCGCGCGGCCTCCCGCGGCGGCCGGGGAGGCGGCCGTCGCCTTCCAGGTGTTCGACGGGGAGCGGCTGGTGCCGGTGGATGAGTGGGTGGCGGCGAACGCCCGACCCGACCTGCTGCGCCTGGCCGAGCGAATCCGCGGCCTTTCCGCCGGCCCGCACGGCGACCGCGCGGGCGACGTGCTTCTGCTGGCCCGCACCGGGATCGAGCGGCCGATCGAGGAGCGCTTCTACTTCGGGCTGGAGGGATACCACTCCTGGCACGGCGGGGCGGGCGCGCAGGACAGCCGCATCCCCCTGATCGTGGCGCACCCGCGGATGACCGGCGCCGCGCTGCGCGCCCGCGTGGCCCCCGTCCTGGGCCCCGCCCCCTCCCTCACCGCGCTCACCCCGCTGCTGCTGGAACTGCTGCGGAGGTAGAGGGCGACGCCGGGATCAGTTCCGCACCAGCCGGTGGAGCCGGACGTACTCCACCTCGAGTTCGTCCCGCACCCGGCCCAGGATCCAGTCGCTGCCGATCTGGTAGACCAGCAGCCCTGGCGGCAGGTCCACGCCACCCAGCCAGCGGCCGGCGGGGTCGAACACCTGCCACCGGGCCGACTGGGTCGCGTCCGCCTGGTAGTCGCGCACCCACAGGTTGCCTTCCGGGTCCACCGCCAGCTGGTCGAAGGCGGGGACCGTCGGGCGCGCCGGCACGTCGCGCAGCTCGCCGGGGGCCAGCGTCCCGCCCGTGATCCGCGCCACCTGCGCCTCCGTGTCTCGCCGCCGCGCCTCGGCGGCGGCGCGGGCCCGCTGCACCTCGGAGCGCGTGGGCGCCCGGGGCGCCAGCGTCCGGCGGATGCTCATCACCCGCCTGCCGTTGCCGTCGAAGGCGTCGATCCGATAGGCGTCGCTCTCCCCCGCGAAGGCGCGGCCCGCCCCCGCGGCGAAGTACGAGTCGCGCCCGAAGAGCACGGTCTGCTGCGAGATGCGGGTTCCCTCGCGCGAAGCCAGCAGCTCGCGGTCGGGCAGCGTCGCCAGCGTGTCGGCCGGCTCGCCCGCCGCGGTGTACCGCACGTAAGAGACGGTGTCGCGCCGCTCGCCTGGCTGCATGCGCAGAAAGGCGTCCAGCGTGGCCGTGGGCTCCAGCACCACCGACCCGTCGGGGCGTCCGCCGCGAAGCAGCGCCGCCACGCCCTGCACCTGCTGCACGGTC
>JAHWJJ010000245.1 GCA_019348475.1 Gemmatimonadota bacterium
CCCGGCCGCCAACCGGGGGGGGGGGGGTGGGATGAGGACCGATGGCGGTTTGGGGGCCCGCGCTCAGGGCAGGACCTCGGCCCCGGCTACCCCCTCCCCCGGGTTGGGGGAGGGGTCGCCGCGAGCCGCGAGGAACGAGCGGCGAAGACGGCGGGGGAGAGGGCCCGCCCCCCCACGATCACGCCAGGAGGCGGATGATGGAGCGCGTGGTGCTGGTCACAGGCGGGTCCGGCGGGCTGGGGAGCGCCGTCACCGGGGCATTCCTGGCGGACGGTTGGCGCGTGGCCGTCCCCACGCACTCGGGCCGCGGCTCGGACGCGCTGGAGGGGCTCGCCTTGCGCCATCCGGACCGCCTGACGTGGTTCGGCGCGGACCTGGCGGCGGCGGCGGGCGCGGCGGATGCGGTGGATCGCACCCTGTCATGGGCGGGGCGGATGGACGCCGTGGTGCACACCGTGGGCGGATACGCGGGAGGCGCGCCGCTGCACGAGACGCCGGTGGAGGAGTGGGACCGGATGATTTCCATCAACCTCCGCAGCGCCTTCCTGGTCGCCCGCGCGGCGATCCCGCGGCTGGCGGAGGGCGGCGCGCTGGTCTTCGTTTCGTCGCGCGCCGCGGTGCAGGGGCGAAAGGGGCACGCCGCTTACGCCGTGTCCAAGGCCGCGCTGCTCACGCTGACGGAGGCCGTCGCCGAGGAGTACCGCGGCCGCGTGCGCGCCAGCGCCGTGCTCCCCGGCACCATCGACACGCCCGCGAACCGCGCCGCCATGCCGGACGCCGAGCACGCATCGTGGACGCCGCCCGCGGAGATCGCGCGGGTGATCCTGTTCCTGGCGTCCGCCGCGTCAGGAACGGTCAGTGGCGCGGCCGTGCCCGTGTACGGCGCCAGCTGACGCGGCAGGGCGTGCAGGGTGCCCCGGCAACCCTGCACAGAGATTGCACACTCCCCGCGCGTGCCTCCACGCCGGACGCGCGGGGCACCTTCACCCATCGCACACCAGGAGAACGGATGAAACCGACGCGACTCTGGGCTCTGGCCGCGCTTCCGCTGGCCCTGGCCGCCTGCGGCGGCGACGAGGCCGTGGAAGAAGGCACCGACACCGCGGTGGCGGTGCCCACCACCGAAACCGGAGCCGTGGCCGCCCCCGCGCCCGGCGACACCGGGATGGCGGGCGCCACCTCCGCGGGCCACACCGTCTCAATGAACCCCGCGGGCAACTCCGGGGTCAGCGGCCAGGCGCAGCTGATGGAGCACGGCCAGGGCCAGACGATGGTGATGGTGAACCTCACCGGCCAGGGGAACAGCACGCACAGCGGGCACATTCACAGCGGCACCTGCGACGCCCTCGGACCGGTGGTGGCGCCGCTGCAGGACGTGACGTTGACCAACGGCACCGGCAGTTCGAGCAGCACCGTACAGGTGCCGCTGGCGACGGTGATGAACGGGCAGCACATCGTGGCCTACCACACCACCTCCGGCGACAACGCGGGCGCGCCGGCCGTGTGCGGCCAGATCCCCGCCGGCGGTTCCACCGGCCAGGCGATGTAGCCCGCGGGGTGATCTTCACCAGGGCGCCCCGGCGGCCGTATCCCTGCCGCCGGGGCGATGCTCCGCCCGAGACACCTCCCCACGCCCACCCATGCACCTCCAGACGCCCCGCCTCGCAATCCGCCCGCTGACCCCCGACGCCGTCGATCCGCTGGCCTCGCTGTGGAACGACGCGGAGGTGACGCGCTACATGGGCGGCCCGCGCGACCGCGCCGCCGTCGCCGCGTCCATCCGCGCAGCCGCCGAGGCACCGCCGCGCCCGTACGACCTGTGGCCGGTCTACGAGAAGTCCACCGGCCGGCTCGCCGGCCACTGCGGCTTTCTGGAGAAGGAGGTGGACGGTCGCGCGGAGATCGAGCTGGTGTACGTGATCGCGCGGGACCTCTGGGGCCGCGGCTACGCCACCGAAGCCGCCGCGGCGCTGCGCGACCACGCGTTCGCGGACCTCGGCGTGACGCGGCTGATCGGCCTGATCGAGCCCGGCAACACCGCCTCCGCGCGAGTCGCCGAAAAGGTGGGAATGGTTCTGGAGCGCGAAACCGTCCGCCCCGGCGGCCGCGCCATGCAGGTGTGGGGGATCGATTTCGGCTCGCCAGCGGCTACGCAGAGGGTCTGATATGTGAACCTCGCGAAAGACTGCCGATCCACGCAGGTGAACAAAGGAAGCAGCATGTAATCACAGGTACGGTGCGGATGCGAAAGGAGCGTCCACGTGTGGGCGCGACTGGCCAGAACTGCGCGGGTTTTTCCGTTCCACGGGCGTGGAATTGTGGTCCAGACGCCGGACACCCGCGCGAAAGAGCCCCGCCCGGAGCGCGTCCGGGCGGGGCTTCTTCGATCAGCGGCCAAATCGGGCCCAGGAACGAGTCCGATCACTGCGGCGGGGACTCGCCCCCGCCGCGACGGCGGTTACGGCTTGGCGTGCTGCTGCACCGCCTGGCCGATCAGCGTCGCGTCGGACGCGCCCGAACCGCTGCCCGTGCCGCTGTTGGAGGCGCGCAGGCCCACGAGGTCCGGAGAGCTTTCGAAGCTCATCGCGTTCACCGGGCGCAGCGTCCCGCCGTCCAGCTCGAACACCGTCCACACCGTGCCGGGCTGGTTGGGCACGTTGAACTCGCCCAGCAGCTGACCGCCGCGGTACACGCGCAGCAGCGCCCCCGAAGTGGCCAGCTGGTTGCTGGTGGTGCTGAACCGGTTGGTGTAGTCGTGCACGGAGTACCGGTAGGTGCCGGAGAGCTGGCGCGAGATGGTGATGGTTTCGGGCCCGTACGACGACACGTCGTCGATGTCCAGCGCCGCCCACGGTGAGGCGCCCAGGGTCCCCGGAGCCGCGTAGAACACGTGGAAGCGCGAGCCGGCCGCCGTGGGGCCGGTCAGGTGCGAGTCCAGGTCACGCGGCGTGGCGCCCCACCGCAGCACGATGGTGATGTCGTCGGTGTTGGGCGACAGCGTCACGTCCTGCTGCCCCACCTCGCGGGTGCCGATGACGATCCCCGTGAGGATCCCCTCCGCGTACCCGCTGGCCTGGCCGCGCACCGAGTAGGTGCCGGCCGGCAGCCCGGAGGCGCGGTACACGCCGTTGGCGTCCGTCAGGGTGGTGGCGAGCGGTGCGCCCTCGGTGGCGTTCATCCCCTCGCGGATCTCCACCCGCACGCCGGCGATGCCGCGGCCGTTGCGCGCGTCGCGCACGGTCCCGGAGATGCCGCCGGGGTAGGCGCTCTCCGGCGCCAGCGGAATCGTCTCGATGGTCCGCCGCTGGTCCGCCGCCACCTGCGCCCCGTACAGGTTGGCCGGCACATAGCCGGCGCGTGACGCCTGCACCTGGTACGTGCCCTCCGCCAGCTGCGGCGAGAGGTAGCTCCCGTCGCTCGCCGTGGTGGCCAACGCCGTGCCCGCGGGCCCGGTAAAGGTGACGGTGGCGCCCGCGAGGCCCGCGCGGGTCGCCCCGTCCACCACCCGCCCCGTCAGCTGCCCCGTCGCGCCCGCCACGCGCACGATCGTGGTGCCGGTGGCGCCGTCGGCCGTGCGCGCGGTGAGGGTGGCGCTGCCTGGCGCCACCGCCGTTACCCGGGCCGGCACAAGCATCAGCGCGTTCTGCACCCGCGCCACCGCCGTGTTGGAGCTCGTCCAGCTTACGTTCCTCCCGGAGAGCACGCGGCCCTGCGCGTCCAGCACCGTCGCCTGCAACTGCGAACCCTCCCCCACCTGCATGTCCAGGGTGGCCGGGGAAACCTGCACCGTCGCCGCGGCCGGGCACCCGGGCGTGCCAGGGATGGCGCCCACCTGGCGTACGATGGCGTTCTTCACCAGCCCGCGCGCGCCCTTGGGGTTCAGGTACGACTCGGTGGAGCTGTGCATGGCGCCCTGCAGCGCCAGGTCGTACCCCGCCGCGATGGCAATGGCGGGGATGGTGCCCAGCCCCAGCGTGAGGATCGAGGCCCACGCGGCGGTGCGGTAAGCCCTTCGCGCCTTGTCGGCGTTCTCCCGAGAAAGCTGCGTGTTTACGGGGGTGAACTGGGGGGTGGGCAGGTGCAGGATGATGTCGCGCCGCTGGATGATGCCGTCCAGCTGCGCGATGGGCCCCCAGTGGTTGTTGTTGGGGGTGGCCAGGGACACCACGCCCACGCACGCCGTGGCGCCCGCGCGAAGCCGCGGGTCCGTCTGCCCCAGGTACTGCATGGCCTCCTGCGTGAGCAGGTTGCCCTGCGAGTGAGGAAGCAGGATCACCTGGTCGCTGCGCCCCAGGCCGGACTGGATGCTGTCGGCCAGCTTGTACGAGTCCGGGATGGCCGGGATGGGAAGCTCCGAGTACAGCCGCGCCACCTGGTAGCCGGCCTCGCTCAGGTCGCCGATGACGGCCAGGAAATTGTACCCGATCAGCGCGAAGCAGCGCGTCAGGCGGAAGGGGAACTTGATGGCCGCCTCGTACCAGGCGCCCGCGAACAGGTTGGAAAAGCAGTGCGTGGCCGTCACCTTGTCGCTGAACAGCCACGACGAGTTGTACACGTACTTGGCGTCGTACTGGGTGACCGACGTCTCCACCAGCGTCAGCTGCACGCTCGCGTAGTACGATGCGGCGCCGGACGGGGTGTTCAGGATGCCGTTGATGGAGTAGAACGTGGTTCGCGGCGTGAACGCCTGGGCCGCCGCCACCGACGCCGACAGCCGCGGAGCGGAAGCCGGGCCGGCCGCACGCGCGGCGAGGTCCGGCGCGCCGGTGATGCGGAAGTGGTGGTTGTTCAGCGCAAGGTGCGCCTGCCGCAGCGCCTCGCGGTCGCGCTCCGGGTCGTACGCCGCGCGCTCCACCGCCAGCATGCGCTCCGCCGCCTCCTGGGGCTCCACCCGGCCAAAGAGCGCCGCCACCTGGTCCAGGTGCACCTGGAACGCCGCGGGCTTGTCGCTGGCGGCCAGGATGGCCCGCGCGCTCTCCACCAGCGGCTGGTCTTCGGGGTTCAGCACCAGCTGGCGGCTCGCGCTCACCAGTAGCGCGTGGTCGCGGTCCATCCGCAGCACGCCGGCGAGCTCCACCCGCTCGCCGTCCAGCCACACTTCCACGCTGTCGTATCCCGCCGCCGGCGTGAAGCTCCAGGGGACCTCCGTGCCGTACGCGTACAGCGTGTCCTGCTCGGCCGGCGTGCCGCGGACGCCTTCGTCCATGTA
Organism: Gemmatimonadota bacterium; assembly: GCA_019348475.1. Taxonomy (GTDB): domain Bacteria; phylum Gemmatimonadota; class Gemmatimonadetes; order Longimicrobiales; family Longimicrobiaceae; genus Longimicrobium. The sequence goes on from JAHWJJ010000245.1 coordinate 5,210, forward strand.
GCCCACGATCAGCCGCCGCACCTTCTGCACGTAAAATCGCACCGGCAGGGTGCGGTTCACCACCGCGCCCGTGTACCCTTGGGCCATGGCCCCGCTCGCCGCCGCGGCGTCGCGCACCACCTTCACGTCCTGGTGCGCCGTCTCCAGGCCGTTCACCAGCACGCGCACCCGGTACACCTGGCCCACCAGGACCGGGTAGTCGCTCAGGTCCCAGTTCACGTGGTACGCGCCGCCGGTCACGCTCACCCGCGGGCTACCCTCGCGGCGCGAAAACCGCGCGAGCGGGGCCTCCATGCAGGCCGCGCCCGACCAGGCGCAGACTTCCACCACGGCGTCCACGTTCTCGTCCAGCTCGCCCGGGAGGCGGGCGGGCGCCGCCATGGGGGGAAGAAAGAACGTGGGCCGGGCAAGCTCCCGTACCAATGAGTCCTGGGGGAATGCTTCTTCCAGCTCCAGGGTGGTGCCGTCCGGCGGCGAGATTCGTTCGTTGGGCGCGATGAGGTCGCGGCAGCCGGCAGCTGCAAGCAGCAGCAGGCCGGCCGCGGGGAAAATGCGGCGGAACATGGACTCTCCTGGTGGTGTGGAACGGGACTGCGGAAGGATTACGGACGCGGCAAACAACTGCTACTTGCAGCTGAAGCAGCAGTGTAGTAACCTGGAGTGCCGTCCGCAAGACCTTTCTGAAAATGTGCTCACGGTGCACACCCGGGCCGGCGGTTTGACCCCGGTCAGCCGCGAGCGCCGGGATGGGGTTCGGCCGCGTTCCGGGTGGGGTGGCGCAACGCGGCCGGCGGGCTCACACGCAACGGACACTGAACGGAGCGCGACATGCTCAACGGATCTTACCTGGGGGCGGCCTGCCTGCTGGCCCTGCTGGCGGCGTGCAAGTCCGGTTCGGCGGCGGAGGCCGGCACCTACACCGCGACCATCTCGGGACCCGTCGAGCAGACGGTTTCCGGGCGCGCGCGCCTGCAGCGGGCCGCCGGCCTCGACGAGTTCGGCGTGGCCGTGCACATGATCCCGCCGAGTGGGGACGCCGACGGCGGCATCTTCCTCTTCTTCCGCGACAGACCGCGCGCGGGCACGTATCCCATCGTCCCCAAGGGTGCGTACGCGCTGGGCCCAGGTGAAGCGTCCGCCGTGACCTCGCTCGGGGACGGCGCGGTCGGCACCTCCGGCCAGGTGGACGTCACCTCGTCCCGCCCGCTGCAGGCCACCTTCACCTTCCAGGAACAGCGGCCCGGCGAGGCCGAGCCCCGGGTCCGCGTCACCGGCGAGTTCACCATCCCCTAGAGAGCGGCCTCGCCTCACCCCCAGTCGCTTCCCAGGTTCCGGCAGGATCTTGAGCCTGAAAAAGGGCTCATCACAGATTTGGAGCCCCGCCCGGAGCGCGTCCGGGCGGGGCGTCGTTCGGCGGAACTGGTCAGGTCAGGAGGCCCTGACCTGCTCGATGGCAGTCGTCTGCGCCAGCGGCGGGAGATCGTGGACGCGGAGGAGGGGTCAGCGGCGGATCGGGGCCGAGGAACGGGTCCGATCACTGTTCACCGGGCGCAGCGTCCCGCCGTCCAGCTCGAACACCGTCCACACCGTGCCGGGCTGGTTGGGCACGTTGAACTCGCCCAGCAGCTGACCGCCGCCGGTACACGCGCAGCAGCGCCCCCGAGGTGGCCAGCTGGTCTCCGGAGCCGCGTAGAACAGGTGGAAGCGCGAGCCGGCCGCCGGGCCCGGTCAGGTGCGAGTCCAGGTCACGCCGCGTGGCGCCCCACCGCAGCACGATGGTGATGTCGTCGGTGTTGGGCGACAGCGT
>JAHWJJ010000246.1 GCA_019348475.1 Gemmatimonadota bacterium
CCCTCCGCTCGCTCAGGCTCGCACCTCCCCCCAAAAACCCTGGGGGAGGTTGAACGGCGCTTGCGTCGTTCCGGCGCGTGGTGGCCTTGTCGATCGGGAGAGAAGGTCCTTCGGTCGGCGCCATGGTTCAGCGGGACGGCAGGGATCGCGGGGCGCCTCCCTCAGGATGACAGGTCGTTCGGAGTTCATGCAGTTGAAGCCCCGTTCGGCGAGCGCAAGCGAGCCGAGACGGGGCTTCTGGCCTTTCCAGCCGCGGGTTTCAACCCGCGGCTGTTTACCCTGCGGCTGTTCGGGCGCGGCGGGGCAGGCTATTCCCTATTCCCTGTTCCCTGTTCCCTATTCCCTGTTCCCTGTTCCCTGTTCCCTATTTCGAGAATACCGCCCGCAGCTCGAACGGCCCCGAGATCGGCGGGGGCGTCTTTTCCTCCAGCACCACCATCCGCCTGTCGTTCTTCCCCAGCTTGCCCACCACGAACGGAACCGACGCCTCGTTCTTCATCGCACTCCCCTTGAGATGGCGTCCGGACGCGTCCGGACGGAAAGCGGCCCCTGTCCGCACCCGCCGCAGCGTCCCGAGAGACGCGCGGATGCGGTCGCGGCGGGCGGTCCCGCGGTCCCCCCTGGAACCGTGGCGCCCCACGCGCTCAGTACTTGCGGATCACGCCGACGACGATTCCCTGGATCTGCACCGAATCTCCCGGGAAGTACATGGGGTCCATCGTCGGATTGGCCGGCTGCAGCCGCACGCGGCCGCCGGCCTCGCGGTAGAACTTCTTCACGGTCGCCGAACCCCCCGGCGTAACCCCGTCCGCCACCAGCGCCACCACCATCTCGCCGTTCTCCGCGGTCTGCCGCGAGTTGACGATGATGTAGTCGCCGTCGCGGATCTGCTCGTCGATCATGGAGTCGCCCCGCACGCGCAGCACGTAGTTGTTGCCGCGCCGCACCATGTCGTGCGGAACCGTGATCGTCTCCTGCTCGGCGATGGCCTCGATGGGCAGGCCGGCGGCCACGGCGCCCATCAGCGGCAGTTCCAGCGCGGGCGCGTGCAGGTCCGCGCGCACCACCTCCAGCGAACGGCTCTTGTTGTAGTTCTTCCGGAGAAAGCCTTTTTGCTCCAGATTGGTAAGGTGCTCGTGGACCGTGGCCAGCGAGTTGTAGCCGAAGTGGTCCGCGATCTCCTCGTAACTCGGCGAGTAGCCGTTCGTCTCCACGAAGCTCTCGACGTAGTCGAGGATCTGCCGCTGCTTCTTGGTGAGCGCCATCCGCTTCTCCGCGTGGGGGATTGCCTTCCGAACAGGTGCCGAAGAATATACCCGAAGGCAAACCGAAGCGCAAGGAATACGTTAACTCTTTGAATCAAAGCATCCTGGACCGCATCGTCGCCACCAAGCGCGGCGAGGTGCGCGAGGCCGTTCCGCGCCTTGCCGAGTACCGCGACATTGCGCGGCAAGCCGATGCCCCGCGCGGGTTTGCGGCCGCCCTGCGCCGCCCGGGCGAGGTGCGGCTGCTGGCCGAGGTCAAGCGCCGCTCGCCCAGTGCCGGCGACATTCGCCCCGGGGCGGACCCGGTGGAGGTGGCGCGCGCGTACGAACGGGGAGGGGCGGCCGCGCTCTCGGTGCTGACCGACCGCGAGTACTTTGCGGGTGACCTCCAGTTTCTCCGCGCCGTCAGAAGCGCGGTGGCCGTCCCCGTCATCCGCAAGGACTTTCTGATCGACCCGGTGCAGGTGTGGGAGGCGCGCGCGGCGGGCGCCGACGCGGTGCTCCTGATCGTCCGCATCCTCCCCCAGCCGCTGCTGGAGGAGCTGCACGCACTCGCCATGGAGCTGGGGATGGACGCGCTGGTGGAGGCGCACACGGCGGAGGAGCTGGACCGCGCCCTGGACGCCGGGGCCACCCTGGTGGGCGTCAACAACCGCGACCTGGACACCTTCGTGACGGACCTGGACCTGTGCGTGCGGCTGGCCCCCCGCGTTCCCGCGCACGTGACGTACGTGGGGGAAAGCGGCATCCGCACGGCGGCGGACGTGGACCGGCTGGGCGCCGCGGGCGTGGACGCCATCCTGGTGGGCGAGTCGCTGATGCGGCAGCCGGACGTGCGCTCCGCCGCCGCCGCGCTGGCCGGCCGGCCCAAATCCGGGGCGCGCGGCGGATGACGGAAGTCAAGGTTTGCGGGCTGATGCGGCACCAGGACGCGGCCGCCGCGGCGCAGGCGGGGGCGCGCTGGCTGGGGGTGGTCCTGGCTCCCGGCTTCAGACGGAGCGTGACGGCGGACGACGCGCGCGTTATCTTCAGAAGCTTGCCCGCGCGGCGGGTGGGCGTCTTCGTCGATGCGGACGAGCTGATGCTGCAATCCGTCGCAGAGGCGGCCGGCGTGGACGTGCTGCAATTGCACGGAGATGAATCTCCGGAGCTGGCGGCACGGATGCGCGCGGCGGGGTGGGAGGTGTGGAAGGCGGTGCGCGCCCGCGACGCCGACGACTTCTCCGCCGCCGCGGCCCGCTACGCCGGCTCCGTGGACGCCCTGCTGGTGGACGGCTACAGCCCCGGCTCGCACGGCGGGGTGGGCGCGTCCTTTCCCTGGGAAGCCGTCGCCGAGCGGCTGGGCGAGCTACCCCACGGCATGCGCCTGATCGCCGCGGGCGGGCTGCGGCCGGACAACGTGGCCGAAGCCGTCCGCATCCTGCGCCCCCACGCAGTAGACGTAAGCTCCGGCGTGGAGTCCACGCTGGGGCGGAAAGACCCGCAGGCGGTGCGAGAGTTCGTCCGCGCCGTGCATTCCTTCGTATCCGCACCGCAGGCATGAGAGTGGACGCAGGTTCCGCCGTGGCCGATCCGTCCGGCCGCTTCGGCGAATATGGGGGCCGGTTCGTCCCCGAGACGCTGATCACCGCGCTGGACGAGCTGGCCGAGGTGTACGCCGCCGCCGCCGCGGATCCGTCGTTCTGGGACGAGCTGGGCGCGCTGTGGCGGGACTACGTGGGCCGCCCCACCCCCCTGTACCCGGCCCGCCGCCTGGGGGAGGCCGCCGGGGGGATCGACGTGTGGCTGAAGCGCGAGGACCTGAACCACACCGGCTCGCACAAGATCAACAACGCGCTGGGACAGGCGCTGCTGGCGCGGCGGATGGGGAAGGAGCGCATCATCGCCGAAACCGGCGCCGGGCAGCACGGGGTGGCCACGGCCACGGCGTGCGCGCTGTTCGGGCTGCGCTGCATCGTCTACATGGGCGAGGAGGACGTGCGTCGCCAGTCGCTGAACGTCTACCGGATGAACCTGCTGGGCGCGGAGGTGCGCCCCGTCACCAGCGGAACGCGGACGCTGAAGGACGCGGGGAACGAGGCGCTGCGCGACTGGGTGACCAACGTCCGCGACACGCACTACATCCTGGGGAGCGCGGTGGGCCCGGACCCGTATCCGCGGATGGTGCGCGACTTTCAATCCGTGATCGGCCGCGAGGCGCGCGGGCAGCTGCTGCAGGCGGCGGGCCGGCTTCCCGCCGCGGTGGTCGCCTGCGTGGGGGGCGGATCCAACGCCATCGGCACCTTTCATCCCTTCGTCGGCGACGCGGGGGTGGAGCTGGTGGGGGTGGAGGCCGCGGGGGAGGGGATCGACACCCCCCGCCACGCCGCGCCGCTCACCCGGGGAACGCCCGGCGTCTTCCAGGGCTCCTACTCGTACCTGCTGCAGGACGAGGGCGGGCAGGTGGCGCACGCGCACTCCGTCTCCGCGGGGCTGGACTACCCCGGCGTGGGGCCGGAGCACTCGCACCTCAAGGACAGCGGCCGCGCCACGTACGCCGCCGTCAGCGACGCCGAGGCGCTGGACGCGTTCGGCAGGCTGGCCCGGCTGGAGGGGATCATCCCCGCGCTGGAGTCGGCTCACGCCATCGCCTACGTGCTGCGCGACGGCGCGCGCTGGAAGGACCGCGGCCCGGTGCTGGTGTGCCTGAGCGGCCGCGGCGACAAGGACGTGGCGCAGGTGGCCGACATGGCCGGCGCGCGCTGATCCCACCCGACACACCCCACCGCCACACCCCTCCCGATGAACGCGACCGCCCTGGACCTGGTCCCGCCCGACGCCGGCGACGCCGCCCCCGGCGCCGACGCGGCCACGCGCGCCGAGGTGCAGGAGGTGGTGCGGGGGTTCGCGCGCGCCCTGCGGACGCACCTGCTGTACGAAGGGCACTCCCCCTCGCTGGACAAGTTCGTGGAGTCGCTGCGCGCGCGGATGGCGGCGCTGTGGGACCGGCTGCCGTACCTGAACGTGCAGGTGGAGGAGCGCGAGATCCTGTGGGAGGGGGTCGCCGTCTTCAGCGCGGGCGAAGAGCGCGAGAACCTGGCCTTTTCGCTGTACAAGGACGGCGTGCGCGCGCTCAGCTTCATGCCCGGGTTCGAGGAGGAGGACCTGGACGCGTTCCTGGGGATCCTCGCCCGCATCCACCGGCTGCGGCTGGACGAGGAGGACCTGCTCACCCTGCTGTGGGACCGCGACTGGGGGCACTTTCGCTACCACTACGTGGAGCCGCTGGCGGAAGGGGTGCGCCTGCCCGAGGCGGGGGGCGCGGCCCCGGCGGCGGTCGCCCCGCCCCCGCAGGACCCCGCATTCCCCGCCGCCACCGTCAGCACGGAGGACTTTCGCGAGGCGCTGTACTTCCTGGACGAGGACGAGATGCGGCGGCTGGAGGCGGAGGTGCGGCGCGAGATGGAGCGCGACCTGTGGACCGACGTCCTGAACGCGCTCTTCGACCGGCTGGAGGACGGCGCCCCGGACCGCCAGGCGCAGGTGGTCTCCATCGCGGGTGACCTGCTCCCCACGCTGCTGGGGGCGGGGCGGCTGGAGAAGGCGGCGTACATGCTGGGCGAGCTGGTGTCCACCGCCACCTCGGGGCGCCGCCTTCCCGGCCCCGTGTTCCGCGGGCTGCGCGGCCTGTTCGAGCAGCTGGCGCGGGCCGAGACGGTGGCGGAGCTGGTGCGCATCGTGGAAGAGGCGGGCGACGCGGTGCCCCGCGAGCACCTGGGCGCGCTCCTGGCCTACTTTCCCCCCGAGTCGCTGGGCCCCCTGCTGCGCGCGGGCGAGAGCAGCGCGTCGGACACCGCCCGCGAGGCGCTGATGGGGGCGGCGGAGCGGCTGGCCGCGCCCAACCCCGCCGCGCTGCGGAGCTTCGCGCAGGACGCGGACCCGGCGGTGGCCGCCGGCGCGGCGCGGCTGGTGGGGCGGCTGCGCGTGGTCGAGGCGGGCGCGGACGTGGCGCGGCTCCTTCAGCGGCCGGAGCCCCGGGTGCGTGTGGCCGCGGTGGAATCGCTGGCGGAGCTGCGCTCGCCGCTGGCCAGCGCGGCCCTGGAGCCCGCGCTTGACGACGACGACCGCGAGGTGCGGGTGGCCGCGGCGCGGGCGCTGGCCTCGCTGCGCTGGGCCGCCGCTCGTCCCCGGCTGGAGGCGGCGCTGGACGGAAAGCGGCTGCGCGAGGCGGACCTCACCGAGCGCATCGCCTTCTTCGAGGCGTACGGCGGCCTGGCGGGGGCGGAGGGGGTGCCGCTGCTGGACCGCGTGCTGAACGGCAAGAGCTGGCTGGGGCGGCGCGAGACGGGGGAGATGCGCGCCTGCGCGGCGCTGGGGCTGGGGCGCATCCGCCACCCCGCAGCGGAAAAGGCGCTCACCGCCGCCGCCGCCGACCCCGACCCCGTGGTGCGCAGCGCCGTGGGGCGCGCGCTGCGGACGGTGCGCCAGTGACGGCGCACGCCACCCCCGCCGCGCAGCCGGAGCCGCGCGCCCACCCGGGCGTGGTGAGCGCCGACGACCGGGGGCTGCAGCGCCGCGGCCGCGACCTGCTGTTCGCCGTGGCCACCGCGCTTCGCTCGCTGCAGCTGTACCCGCTGGAGAACCAGACGGTGGTCTCCGCGCTGGCGGAGCTGGACGCGGTGACGCAGGACCTGCTCTCGGTCGAGGAGCAGATCACGGTGCGCTTCGTGGGCGATTTCTTCTTCGTCAACGACCTGCGGCTGCGGGTGGACCTGCAGAGCTACGCCACCTACGGCACCGTGGGGCGCGCCCTTTCGCGCCACGGCATCGGCGAGCTGGAGGTGTTTCGCGGCGCCACCGTCCCCGAGTGGACGGCGCTGCTGGCGCTGGTGAACGCCGACCCCGACCCGGAAGACCGCTTCGGCGCCTTTCTGGAGCGGCTGGGGCGCACCGCGGTGCTGCACCTGGCCGTGGGGGCGGACCGGGAGAGCGAGCCGGACCTGCGCGACGAGGAGTCGCGGCGCATGGCCAAGCGCGCCTACGCGCAGACGGTGGCGGTGGCGCGCGAGGTGATGGGGGGGATGCGGATGGGGAAGGGCGTGAGCATGCGCCCGGTGAAGCGCGCCGTGCAGTCCATCGTGGACCAGGTGCTCTCCAACGAAACCTCGATCGTGGGGCTGACCACCCTGCGCGACTACGACGAGTACACCTTCACCCACTCGGTGAACGTCTGCATCTTTTCCGTGGCGCTGGGAAAGAAGCTGGGGCTGCACAAGCACCAGCTGTACGAGCTGGGGCTGGGGGCGCTCCTGCACGACGTGGGAAAGGCGCGCATGCCGCTGGATCTCATCAACAAGAGCGGCCCGCTGACCCAGGAGGAGTTCAGGGTGCTGCAGGAGCACCCCACGGAGGGGCTGCTGTCGATGTTCGACATGCGCGGCCTTGCCGAGCTCCCCCTGCGCGCCATGCTGATGGCGTACGAGCACCACATGAAGGTGGACCAGACGGGGTACCCGGTCAGCGCCCGCCCCCGCGACCCCACCCTTTTCGGCCGCATCGTGGCCGTGGCCGACGCCTTCGACGCGGCCACCACCAAGCGCAGCTAACAGGCGCAGCCCAGGCCGACGGACCGCGTGCTCAAGGACATGCGCGACAACCCCGCGCGCGGCTACGACACGCTGCTGGTGAAGGCGTTCGGCAGCATGACCGGCAGCAACCCCGTGGGAAACGTCGTCATCCTGGACACCATCGGCCTGGCGGTGGGGTGC
>JAHWJJ010000247.1 GCA_019348475.1 Gemmatimonadota bacterium
AGTGCTTCACTTCGCCCTGCCCCCCCTGCATGACGGCGCAGCGGACGGAATCCCACGCGGCTTCGTAGCTGCCCGGCCGGGCGCGCGGAAAGTGGAGGTTTTCCTCCGGCATGGCCAGCTCGGGACGGATGCGGTTGAAGCAGAGCTCCCGGTCGGCCCGCGCAAAGGACAGGGGATGGTCCTCCGGCGCCTCCCTGCCGTCAACGAACCACTCGTCCATTCCCCAGAAGTGCGCGTCCCGCAGCGAGATGCCGAGGTCGTTCACGAGCCGCGCCACCAGCGGGAGCTGCTCGGTCGGCCCGATCGGGCCGCAGATCCCGACGGGAGCGTCCGCGGTGGACTGCCGCCAGGCGTGGACGTATTCCAGGGCCTCGGCCAGGTAGAACTCCTCGAGCGTGTCGTACATCACCACCCGGAACCCGGGGCGGCCCATCTGCTCCAGGTCCCTGGCCGAGAGCCGGGCGGCCTCCTGGATGATCGCGGGATCGAGCGTGGTGTAGTCCCACCACCCCGGAGCGATCGTGCTGACGGTGCGTCCCATCATCTCCCCCCCGCGTCTGGCGCTGCCTTCCGGGCCACGAAGGGCGCAAGCGCCTCGCCCAGCAGGTTGTTGCGCGGATAGCCGTGCCCCAGGTGCTGGCGGAATCCCTCGGCGTACTCGGCACCGCACAGCCGGCCGGTTTCGCGCGCGAACGTCTCGTTCACGGAAAGGTAGTCGTCCACCCCGTGATGCGAACGCAGCCACTCCCGCTGGCTGGCATGCGCGGCCAGCGCCTCCTGCCGCACCGGGAACACGCGCGTGACGTCGATCCAGAAGTCAGCCGCGACCGGCCGGCCGAACTTGTCCCTGCCCTCGAACGCGTCGGCGTAATACAGCGCCGGGACGCCCTTGCCGGTGGGTCCGGCGGCGGTGGGAAACAGCGGGATCCCGCTCGCGAAGCAGGCGGCGCGCACCAGTTTGGCGGTCTCCTCGTGATCCACCATGTAGCAGTCCGGCGAGTGCGTGATCACCAGGTCGGGGGCGAACCGGCGGAGCGTCTCGGTCACCTTGCCAAGCTGCTCGGGACAGTAGTGGATGGAAAGGTCGTCCAGCCCCGCCCATGCGTAGGTGCCCCCCAGGACGCGAGCTGCTTCTGCCGCTTCCATCCGCCGGACTTCCCGGACGGCATCCCGGCTCCCGCCGGGTGCGCCCAGGTCGCCGCCGCTCAGCGTGACGCATCGGATCTCCCACCCCGCCTCCACCAGCAGGCGCAGGGTGCCCGCGCACAGGAACTCGATGTCGTCCGGGTGCGCCATCGCGGCCAGCGCTCTGGCTTTCCTTTCCACTGACGGCCTCGGCTCGAGTTGTGTCCCGCGTTGCCCGGTGACGATCGCGTCCGGGCATCGTGCGGCCCAGCCCGGCCCGAGTCAAGGGGGATGAGGTCGACCGCAGGACACGGCCATGCGATCGCCGACCGTCGGGGAGCGGAAGAACGGAACTGACCGGGGCACGCAACGCGGAGCGTTGGCGGTGCCCGGCTTTCGCTCGCCCGCCGGGGAGACTACCATTCCGGCCCTCTCCCCTCTCCCAGCAAAGACGAGGCACCGGATGGATGTGGAGCTCGGCGTGATCGAAGGGTTCTTCGGCAGACCCTGGAGCTGGGAAGAACGGGCGGATACCGTTGCCTTCCTCGCGCCGCATGGCTACCGCTTCTACCTCTACGCACCCAAGGCCGACGCGTACCTTCGCCGCCGCTGGCAGGAGGACCACCCCGACGACGTGGCCGGGAGCCTCGCCCGGCTCGCCGGGACGTGTCGCAAGCTCGGGGTGCGGTTCGGGGTGGGGCTGAGTCCGTACGAGCTGTATCGCGGCTTCGACAGCGCGGCCCGCGAAGCGCTCGCACGAAAGCTCGCCTTTCTGGACGGGGTCGGCGTCCAGGATCTCGCCATCCTCTTCGACGACATGCGGGCCGACACCCCGGACCTGGCCGAGCGGCAGGTGGAGATCGTGCACTGGGCGGCCGAGCGGACCCGGGCCGACCGCCTCCTGGTCTGTCCCAGCTTCTACTCCGACGATCCCGTCCTGGAACGCGTCTTCGGCCAGCGGCCCGCCGGCTACCTGGAGCGGCTCGGCCGGCGCCTGGAGCCCGGGATCGAGGTGTTCTGGACGGGCGAAGAGGTGTGCTCGCGGGAACTGCGTCCCGGCCACCTGGCCCGCGTAAGCGAGCAGCTCGGCCGCAAGCCGTTCCTCTGGGACAACTACCCGGTCAACGACGGCGAGCGGCGGTCGCAGTACCTGCACCTCCGGGGCTTCACCGGACGCCCCGCCGGGATCGCCGCCCACATCGCGGCGCACGGGATCAACCCGGCCCTCCAGCCGACGCTCAGCCGCATCCCCGCGGTGACCCTCGTCGAGAGCTACCGGCTGGGAGACCAGTACCAGTACGGCGGCGCGTTCTGGCGCGCGGCGGTCGAGGTGCTGGGCGAGAGCCTCGCCATGCAGCTGCAGGACGACCTCCTGATGCTGCAGGACTGGGGACTCGACCGGCTGGGCGAAAAGGCGGCGATGCTGCGCGGGCGCTACGCCGGCGTGGACCACCCGGGGGCGCGCGAGGTCGTCCGCTGGCTGGACGGGGAGTATCGGATCACGGACGAGATCGTTCACACCCAATGACCTGACGGGGGCTTGGCCCCGCAGCGTCTGCGTGGCTCGCCGCCGCATCGGAAACCCGTGCGCTGGCCGGCGAAGACGCGAAAGGATTCGGTCGCGCGCACGCGTTTCCGGGCCGCGGACTGGCTGGCTTTCGCTGATCCAGCGGTCCCGTTACCATTGATGGAGCATCCCAATCCCCCCACCCTTCCTCGTGCCTTCCCGCCCTTAGGCCGAGGCCTGCCTCTCCCCCGTCCGGAGAACTTCCCATGGGCTTCTTGAAAAATCTCTTCGGCGGCGGCGCGCGATCCGAGGACGCCCCAGCCCCGGGCTCGCAACCCGCGCGGCCGGGTGCTGGAGACGACGACCAGGCGCGGCTTTCCGAATGGGTGCGGGTCCTCCGTTCCGGGGGCGGCATCCGTCCCGGTGCACCTCTGGGCCCGCTCGTCGCCCGGGCCGGAGAACTCACCCTGGACTCCCCCTACGCGTTCAAGCGGCTGGACGCGTACCTGACGGCGGGGGGGGATCGCGAGGCCGAGCCACTCACCCTGTCGCTCACGCGGTTCGAGGCCGTCACGCTGGTCGAATCCTGTGTCGCACTCGCGCGTTGTGCCCGAGAGGGCGTGGATAGCTGGGAAGCGTTCGGGCGGGAGGTGGAGCGGCTCCGCTACCGCGGCGGCAAGCGGAACGGGTACGTGAGCCGGCTCCACTACTTCAGCGAATGGATCGCGGACAACGAGACCCGCGGCAACGTGCGCGACATGGGGCGCGAGCTGGGAGGGGTGGAAGACCGGCGGCCGCTGCGCTACATCACCAGTCATCGCTCCAGCTACCCGGCGCTTGCCTCCGACGCGGTCTTCGAAGCAATCAGGCAGATCGAGGAGAGGCTGGACGCGACGCCGCGGTGGGTGGTGCGTCCTGAGATGGTTTCGCAGGCGGCGGCCGGAATCGAACCCGGGGACATTCTCGGCTTCACCACGGGAGTCAAGGGACTGGACGTGAGCCACGTCGGAATCGCGTACCGCGATTCGCAGGGGACGCTCCGGGTTCTGCAGGCTCTTTTCTCCTCCAGCAAGGTCGAGATCACATCCGAAGCGCTGCCGGAATACGTGGTCGGACGCAAGTCGACCGGGATCCTCGTAGCGCGTCCGCTCTGAGTTCGAGGACCACGCCAGGCCGTACTTTGCCCTTCGGCGTCAGGATCGGATGGTCTCGTCCGCTATCTTGCGAACCCCAGGGTCGGAGATCCCGGCCCGCAGCCACTCGCGCGAGAGTGCGATGACCTCGGCCGCGGGTCCCGGCGCCGTCTCGGGACGGCCGGCCGCGGAAAGGAGCCGTGATCGCACGAGGCCCGAATGCTGAGCACGAATCGACCAGCGTCGAGAGGATTGGAAACCCGACGATCTTCCCGCCGGAACAGCTCCGGGGTTTGTCGTCCAGGATGCGGCGGTCCAGGCCGCCTGTTCGTCCGGCATTCGCATTTTCGAACGCCCGCCCAGGGGATCTCACGCGGGGCGGGCGTTGTCGTTGGTGCCGGAACCCCCTGATCGGCCGCCGTCGGTTGCCCCCGGCCCGGCATTCACGTAACATCCGGCCGCCGCGTTCTCTCAGGGCGCGTGAGGAGGGATTGAGTCACTGGTGTGGCTTGCGGTCTTCAAAACCGTGGCGCGAGGCTGAGCCTTGCGGGTGGGTTCGATTCCCGCATCCTTCCGTCTACCTCTCACCTGTGCATCCGATGGCGGCGCACCTTCTGGCGGCCCTGCCCTCGGTGCACGAGGTGCTTCGCCACCCCGAGTTCCAGGCGGCCAGCCCCCATCTGGCCGACCCGTATCGCGCCCGCCTGGTACAGAGCGTCATTCAGCGGCACCGCGACGAATTGCGCTCCGGGACCTCTTCATCGACGCCCGAATCCATTCATCTGGACGTCCTGCGATCCTGCATCGGCGAAGCCCGCGCAATCGCGAGCCCGTTTCCGCGGCGGGTGATCAACGGGACCGGCGTGCTGGTGCACACCAATTTCGGGCGGGCGCCCCTGGGCGAGCTGCTCAGCCGGATCGACGCGCGGGCCCTGGCCGGCTACACGGACCTGGAGTGGGACCCTGGATCGGGCCAGCGAGGAAACCGTGACGTGGCTCTGGGCCGGGCGCTCTGCCTGCTGACCGGCGCCGAGGCGGCGCTCGTCGTGAACAACTGTGCAAGCGCGCTGCTGCTGGGCCTGAACACGCTCGCGGCGGGCAAGGAAGTTCTGGTCAGCCGTTCGGAACTGGTGGAGATCGGGGGCAGCTTTCGCGTTCCCGAGATCATGCAGGCCAGCGGGTGCGTGCTGCGCGAGGTGGGCACGACGAACCGGACGCGGCTGGACGATTTTGCGCGGGCTGCCCGGGCCGGTGAATCGGTGTTGCTGAAGGTGCACCAGTCCAACTTCGTTCAGCGCGGCTTCGTTCAGCAGGTCCCGGTTCAGGAGATGGTCGGCCTGGGCGGCGCGCTCGGGATTCCCGTGATCGAAGACAACGGCTCGGGGCTGATGTCGGCCGATGGTGTGGCGGTGCTGGACCCCGAGCCTCGCGTGGCAGCCAGCCTGGACGCCGGCGTGGACGTGGTTTGCTGCAGCGCCGACAAGCTGTTCGGGAGCATCCAGACCGGCATCATCCTGGGCCGGGCAGAGATGATCGCGAAAATGCGGCAAAGCCCGCTCTACCGCGTGCTGCGGCTGGACAAGCTGCGGCTCGCCGTGCTGGACGCCGCACTCAAGCTGCACCTGGCCGGCGCCGGCGACGATCTGCCGCTGTGGCGCCTCTTCCACACGGACCAGGCCGAGCTGGATGCGCGGATCGGCGGCCTGCGGCTGCCCGGGCCGCAGACGCGCTGGGCGTCCTGCCGCCGCGTCCCTCTCCGGGCGACCCTGGGCGGCGGCTCCAACCCGGAGGCGACGTTCGCCAGCGCAGGGCTGGAACTGGTGCACCGCGATCTTTCCGCCGACGCATTGAAACGGCGGTTGAGCACCCGGGACGTGCCGATCGTGGGATACGTCAGGCAGGACCGGCTGTACCTGGACGTGCGCACCTTCTTCCCCGACGACTTTCCCCAGCTCCAGCGCGCGCTCGACGAATTGAGCGGCGAGGGCGCGGCGGAATGAGGCTTGTCGGGACATCGGGGCACATCGACCACGGCAAGTCCACGCTGGTCCACGCGCTCACCGGCATCCACCCCTCGCGCCTTCCCGAAGAGCAGGCGCGCGGGATGACCATCGACCTGGGGTACGCCTGGCTGGACCACCCGGACGGCTCGCGCCTGGGCATCGTCGACGTACCCGGGCACGAGAAGCTGGTGAAGAACATGGTCGCGGGCGCCACCGGCTTCGAACTGGCCCTGTGGGTGGTGGACGCGCGCGAAAGCGTGATGCCGCAGTCGCGCGAGCACCTGGCCATCCTGGACCTGCTCGGCGCTCGCTCACTGATCCCCGTCATCACGAAGGCCGACGCCGCCGAGCCGGGCCAGGTAGCCGCCGCTCGCGCCGACGTGCACGCCCTGCTGGCCGAGGTGATGATTTCCGTGCAGCCGGTGCACGTCGTCGACTCGGTCTCCGGCCGCGGCATCGCAGAACTGAGGCAGGCTCTGTTCGATTCCTGCCGTGGTGGCCAGGAGGGGCGTGGCGAGCCGCCGTACCTGGCCATCGACCGCGTCTTCAGCCTCAAAGGGATCGGCACCGTAGTCACGGGCACCCTGGCGCGGGGCAGGCTGGCGGAGGGCGACCAGGTGGCGGTGACGTCGCAGTCCGGGACGTGGCGCATTCGATCGTTGACGAACCATCATCACCGCGTTGCCCAGATCGGCGCGGGCCACCGCGTGGGGGTAAACCTCGCCGCGCTCGCGGCGGACCAGGTGCGGCGCGGCGACGTCCTGGTTGCCCCCGATCACCCGTACCGGGGCCGCTGGCTGAACGCGCGCCTGCGCTGGGTCCCCGGCGCCCGAACCGAATGGAAGCACGGTGCCCGGCTGCTGTTCTACGCCGGGTGCGTGGAGCAAGGGTGCCGGGTGTGGGGGCTGGAGCGCGACGGGCCGGAGTGGTGGGCGCAACTGGAGCTGGGCGAGGAGACGTGCTTCTATCCCGGCCAGCGCTTCATCCTCCGTGGGACGAGTCCGCTTGCGACCGTCGGGGGCGGCGAGGTAATGGACCTGGCGCCGGAACGCGCGCGGCGCCTTACCCGCGCGGAGCGGGTCGCGTACGCCCTCCGGCTTCGAGGCGAGCCGGGGCTGGCGGCGTACCTGGCGGAAGCGCCCACGCCCGTCGCCGACATCGGCTCGCTCGCCCGCCGCTGGCTTTTGCCCGAGCGCGACATCGTGCGCGAGGCCGAGGCCAGCCGGGCGCTCTG
>JAHWJJ010000016.1 GCA_019348475.1 Gemmatimonadota bacterium
TCCCCATCGGCGGCGTGAAGGAGAAGCTGCTGGGCGCGCACCGGGCGGGGATCCGGGCCATCATCCTTCCCCGGGAGAACGAGGCGGACCTGGACGACCTGCCGCAGGACGTGCTGGACCAGATGGAGGTGCACCCGGTGGAGTCCATCGACCAGGCGCTTTCCATCGCCCTGCGCGGCGCCTCGATGAGCGAGGGGCGGCTGCGGTTCCCCGAGCTTCCGCTTACGCCGGGCGCCGGGGCGCGAGGCGCGGAGGGCGAGGTGCGGCTGCACGGGACGCGCTGAGGGGAACAGGGAACAGGGAATGCCCTGCAACTGCTCCCGCGTCGGACGGGCCCCCGGAGGATCATCCTCCGGGGGCCGCGTTCGTTCCGGACCCGCTTCCACAGGGGGGCTGTTCTTCCGGATTCATACCGAATCCGGAAACCGCTTATGTCATTCCGAAGGAGGCGCCACGCCGGCCTCGCCCGCGGCGGATCTTCTGGCGCCGACTGAGGAATCTACTCGCCCGATCTGGCGGCCCGCTTCCGCAGGTTCTACTCGCAGTATGGAATCCCACAATCTGCACCGCGACCTCCGCGTGATGCTCTGGGGGGATCTGCACAGAGGACCCGAGGATTGTGGTACTACCGTCACTGCCAGCGGAAAAAGCGCAGCGACAGCAGAAATCCCGTGATCATCCACGCGGCCAGGATCGCCAGCTCCACCGCGTAGCCGCTGATGGGGAGCGCGTCGTTGTAGATGGCCCGCAGGGCGTCGTTCAGCGCGGTGAGCGGGAGCGCCTGCACCACGGGCTGTATCGCGTCGGGGTAGCGGGTGGCGGGGAAGAAGACGCCGGAAAGAACGAACATCGGCAGCATCACCAGGTTCAGCAGCCCGCTCACACCCTCGATGGTGCGTGCGCGCGCGGACGCCAGCAGCCCCAGCCCCGCAAAGGTCATCGCCCCCAGCGTGACCACCAGCGCCAGCGCCGCCAGCGACCCCTGCACCTTCACCCCGAACGCCAGCCAGGCGAACAGCACGATCGGCGGCACCTCCAGGGCGATGAAGGCAAGGCGCGCCAGGATCTGCGCGGCCAGAAAGTCGCGCCTGCGCATCGGGGTGCTGGACATGCGCTTCAGCTGCTTCTTCTGCCGCATCTGCACCAGCCCGAAGCCGATCCCCCACATCCCCGTCGACATCAGATTCATTCCGATCAGCCCCGGCAGCACCCAGTCGATGTAGCGCCCGCCCGGACGCCGCTCGCGGTCGTGGATCGACGGCACGCGGTCGGTGGCCCCTCCCGCGCGCTGGACGACGCGGTCCGCGATCAGCTGCGCGCTCCGGCTCTCCGCGCGGGCCGGATCGTAGCGGTAGGCGAGCGTGTGGCGCCCGGCCAGGAGCACGGCGACGTCACCCTTGCGCAGGGCGCGCTCGGCGGAGTCGGGGGAGAGGACGGTGACGTCGACCTCGGGCGAGGCTCGCAGGGCGGGCGCGAAGCGCTCGGCGGCGGAGCCGCGCTCGATGCCGACGGCGGCGCGCTCGGCCGGACGCTCGCGAAAGGCGAGGCCGAGGCCGATGGCCATGATGATGGGGAAGCCGAAGGTCCAGAACAGCGCCTCGGGCTCGCGCAGAAAGCTGCGGATGCGCGCCAGCGTGAGCTCGCGCAGAGGACTCGGACCCTGCATGGACGGGACAGTCTCAGACGAGAGAAATTCGGAAGAACAGCGGCGGCCCCGGAGCGTGTTGGATGCTCGGCCGCGGTGCTCCGCGGGCGGGCTCGTGACAAGATCCGTGACAATCGCTGCAGCTTCATGCACAGGGCTTGCCGCCCAGCGCCGATACCTTCCAGCGGCGGCTCCGGAGGGCCCGACCATTCCGGAATGGCGGTTGATCCTCCAGACATCAACGTCGGGCAGCGGATCGTCTCCCGGTGCCGGGGCTCGAACGGCGCGAAGACGGGCCTGGTTTCCGGTCCGTGCTGTCGAAGCGTAGTTGTGGGCCGGCGTTTGAGGGCGAGGGATGACGCTTCCGGCTGTAGCCGCGGGAGCGCCACCCAGGTGGGCACGAAGGTGACCCGCGCAGGCCGTATACGAAAACGTAGGTCGAAGCCACGGCACACGCGGACGGGGTCGTGACCGGCGGCAACGTGCCTGAACTTTCCTCTCTTCGACGGGCCCGGGCTGCAGTGCGAGGACTGCGGCGACGAGCTCCACGACGGCGACCGCTTCATCTACGACCCCGCCACACCTGTAGCGACATTGCCGCGGTCGATCGAGAACCGTGCAACTCTCCAGACACCACACGCACCGGCCCGGCGCGCAGTAGCGCGCCGGGCCGGCGTCGTGATCCACCCGCGAAGCCGCTTACGCCGGGACGGGGGTCGGGTCGGCGGCGGGGTCTTCCGTGGGCGAGGGGGCGGCGGCCGGCGCCTGGGGCTTTACGGCCACGGGGACCGCCTCCTCCGCGGTGCGGAAGCCGGGGAGCATCGCGGCGACGGCCGTGACGACGAGCACGAACACACCCACTGTGGCCAGCAGCAGCCCGATCCCGCGGCCGGGGCCGACGCCGAACACCGCGCCCAGCGAGCCGGCCAGCGGCCCGCCCTCCACCAGCAGCGGCTTGAAGACGCGGTCCGCCAGCGGGCCCGCCGTAAGGTACGCGATCGGCTGGGTGGACCACACCATCACCTGCATGCCGGCGAAGGTGCGCCCCTGCACGTCGGGGGGAATGCGGGGCATCCACAGGCGCATGAAGCTGCCGTTCAGGATCGGCATCCCCAGGGTCATGCCGAACATGCTCAGGGCCACCAGCGGCACCCACGGGCGCACGCCCATCAGCACCAGGCACACGCTCAGCAGCACGCCGTACCCCAGGATTCCCAGCACCTTGCGCTGCGGCCCGCCCCACGCCGTCATCAGCAGGCTCCCCACCAGCATGCCGAAGCCCAGCGCCGAGCCCACGGTGCCCAGCAGCGTGGGTCCCGCAAAGCTCAGCACCAGCGGCGGGAACAGGGCCCAAACGTAGCTCAGCGCCATGTTCACCAGCGCAAAGTAGTACAGGTGCATCCGCAGCGCCGGCTGCGAGGCGATGTACTTCCAGCCGAAGGCGGCCTCCTTGAGCAGCGACCCCCTGGCCGCCTGGGCCGCCTGGGTGCGCGGCGTGGGCGGAAAGCGGACGGCGAAGAGAATGGCGACCGCCACCAGGAAGGTGGCGAAGTCGATCAGCACCACCCCCTGCAGCCCGATGACCGGCACCAGCACGCCGGCCAGGAGCGGGCCGGCGATGGCGGCGGCACTGCGCGCAAAGCTCATCATCCCGCTGGCCCGCCCCAGGTGCTCCTCGGGCACCAGCAGCGAAGTGCTGGCCATCCACGCCGGGCCCTGGAAGGCGCGGCAGGCGGCGGAGAACGACACGGCCACCAGGATGTGCCACACCTCCAGCCGGTCCGAGATCAGCAGCAGCGCCATGGACAGCGTGCTGAGCGCGGCGCCGGTGTCGGCCAGCACCATGGTCTTGCGGCGGTCCCAGCGATCGACGAGGGGGCCGGCCAGAGGGGAGATCAGGATGCCGGGGAGCACGCTGAAGAGCAGGATCATGGCGAACACCGTCGCCGATCCCGTCTTCTGGTACACCCACACGCTCACGCCGAACTCGGTGAGGGTGGTGCCGATCATCGACACCATCTGGCCGAACCAGACGGCGCTGTAGGTGCGCATGCCGGGGGAAAGGGTGGCGGGAAGCTTCATCGGTCTGCTACGGGGGCCGGGGTTTCGCGTGCGAGAGAAAGGACGTTGGCGCCGGGGCGGAGCGGTCTTCGCCCCGGCGGGCGGTTCAGGAACGGCGCATCAGGCGGAGGCCCCGGCGAGCTCGGCCTCGGCTGGATCGGCGGGGGCGGCGGCGTGGTCGCCGTCGGGCTCTACGGCACGGGCCACCAGCTGCGCCACCTCGCTCACCGTGCGGATCTCCCAGATGGCGCGCAGGGGAATCTGCACGCCGAAGTGGTCGCGGATGCGCCGGGCCAGCTGCACGCCCAGCAGCGAATCGCCACCCATGTGGAAGAAGTTGTGGTAGATGCCCACGTCGTCGATGCCGAACAGATCGCGGAAGATCTCCACCACCCCCGCCTCGTACGAGTTGCGCGGCGGCGAGAACTCCGGCGGCTCGAAGGCGTGCGCGGGGATGTACTCGTGCTGCTCCTGCGTCTGCACGTCGCGCACGCCCAGCCAGTAGCGGCCGTGGTCCCAGGGATAGGTGGGCAGGCGCAGGCGCAGCCGCCGCAGCCCGTCGTAGCAGCGCGGCCAGTCGGGCTCGATGCCCACGTGCCACAGCTCGGCCACGGTGGCCCAGAACTGCTGCGCCTCGCCCAGGTCGTCGCGCAGGTGGGGGAGCGAGTTCAGGATGAGCATGCGCGGGTCGCGCGCCGGGTGGCGGCGGGCCAGCGTGGCCAGCCCGCGGCCGGGGCCCACCTCCAGCAGCACCCGGTCCGGCTCCTCGATGAGCGTGCGCAGGCAGTCGTCAAAGCGCACCGTCCCTCGCAGGTGCCGCACCCAGTACGCCGGGTCGGTGGCCTCTTCGTCCCTGATCCACGTCCCCGTGACGTTGGAGACGAAGGGAAGCTCCGGCGCGTGCAGCGTGAACCCGCGCACCACCTCTTCAAAGCGCGCCAGGATGGGGTCCATCATCCGCGAGTGCGACACGTGCGAGGTGTGCACGCGCTGGTAGTGCACCTCGCGCCGGTCCAGCTCCGCCGCGAACGCGTCCACCGCCTCCGTCACGCCGCCGATCACCGTGAGCGCGGGCCCGTTGATGGTGCACACGTCCAGCTCCGCCGGCAGGATCTCGCGCACCTCGGCCTCGGAGAGCGAGACGGAAAGCATGCCGCCGGCCGGCATCTCCTGCATGAGCGCGGCGCGCACGGCCACCAGGCGACAGGCGTCCTCCAGCGACATCACCCCCGCCAGGCAAGCGGCCGTGTACTCGCCGATGCTGTACCCCACCAGGCCCTCGGGGACGATGCCGTAGTGCGTCCACATCCGCCCCATGGCGTACTCCACCGCGAACAGCGCCGGCTGGGTGATGGCGGTCTGGTACAGCGTCTCCGCCGCCCGCTCCTCTTCCCCCTCCGCCGGATAGATCACGTCACGGAGGTCCAGCCCCAGGTGCGGGCGCATCAGCTCGCAGCAGCGGTCCATCTCGTCGCGGAAGACGGGCTCGTCGGCGTACAGCTCGCGCGTCATTCCCACGTGCTGCACGCCGGCGCCGGGCAACAGGTAGATGACGGGCGTGGGGCGGAAGGGGTCCACGTCGGTGCGCACCCGCGCGGGGTCCAGCGTGCGAAGCTGCTGGAGGGCGTCGGCCACGTCGCGGGCCACGAGGGTGCGGCGGTGCTTGTAGGGGTTGCGGCCCACCTGCAGGGTGTAGGCGACGTCGGCCAGGTTCGCGTCGGGATGCGCCTCGAGCCAGTCGGCCAGGTTGCGGGTGGCGCGGTCCAGCGCACGCGGGGTGCGGCCGGACAGGATCAGAAGGCTCCACCGGCGGCCGGGCGTGGAGGGCTCGCGCGGCGGCGCCTCCTGCAGCACCGCGTGCGCGTTGGTGCCGCCGATGCCGAAGGAGCTGACCCCCGCCCGGCGCGGGCCGCCGTCGGGCACCGTCCAGTCCATCAGCCGGTCGGCCACGAAGAAGGCGCTCCCCTCGATGGCCAGCCTGGGGTTGGGCCGGCGGAAGTGCAGCGTGGGCGGAATCTGCCGGTGCCGCAGCGCCTGCACGGTCTTGATGAAGCCGGTGATCCCCGCGGCCGCGTCAAGGTGACCCACGTTCGACTTCACCGCCCCGATGGCGCACCATCCCTCGCCGCCGGCGGTGCCGAACGCCTCCTTGAGCGCGGTGATCTCGATGGGGTCGCCCAGCTGGGTGCCGGTGCCGTGCGCCTCGACGTAGGTGATGCTCTCGGGCGTGACCCCCGCTACCGCCTGCGCCTCGGTGATCACCTCCGCCTGGCCGCTGACGCCGGGGGCGGTGTAGCCGGCCTTGTACTCGCCGTCGTTGTTCACGGCGGTGGCCAGCACCACGGCCAGGATCGAATCGCCGTCCTCCAGCGCGCGGTCCAGGCGCTTGAGCACCACCACGCCCACCCCCTCGCCCTCTACCGTGCCGCGCGCGTCGGCGTCGAAGGCGCGGCAGTGGCCGTCGGGGGAGACGATGTGCCCCTCGTCGTACACGTATCCCCGCCGGCTGGGCACACCGATGGAGACGCCCCCGGCCAGCGCCATGTCGCACTCGCCGTTCAGCAGCGCCTGCACGGCCACATGGACGGTGACCAGCGAGGTACTGCACGCGGTCTGGATGTTCATGCTGGGCCCGCGCAGCCGCATGCGGTACGACACGTGGGTGGTCAGAAAGTCGTTCCGCGTCAGCGTGCCGACCTGCCAGCCGTTGTCGCCCTCGAACAGCGAGCGGTCGCGCACGTAGTGGTGAAAGAAGTATGACGGCGAGCTCGCGCCGGCGTACACCCCCACCGAGCCGGGGTACTCGGCGGTGTCGTAGCCGGCGGACTCCATGGCCTCCCAGCACGCCTCCAGGAAGAAGCGGATCTGGGGGTCCATCAGCTCGGCGTCGCGCGCGCGGTAGTTGAAGAACGAGGCGTCGAACAGGTCGGTGCCCTCCACCACCCCGCGCGCGCGCACGTAGTTGGGGCGGGCCAGCACCTCGTCGCCCACTCCCGCCTCGCGCAGCTCGTCGTCGGTGAAGAAGGTGATGCCCTCCTTTGCGTCCCGCAGGTTGCGCCAGAAGGCGTCCACGTCGGAAGAGCCGGGAAAGCGCCCGGCCATGCCGATGACGGCGACGGCGGTGGGCGGAAACTCCTGCGGGTCAGGGGTGCTCATATGCGTTCCTCTCTGGTGTGGCGCCGGCCCGGGGGAGGGCGCGGCGCGGTGGATTCGGGGGATATGATGATGGTCCCTCAGCGGCGCGCCCCGCGGCGCCCGTCGCGGACGGCGGCGGCGCGGCGGGCCTCGGCCCGCTCGGTGCCCCGGCTCTGCGCCGGGGTGGCGGCGGCCGCCGGCTGCTGGTCCGCCGTGAAAAAGGCGGCCTGCGCGGCCACCGTGGTGTGGCGAAACAGGTCCACCAGCGAGACCTCGCGGTCAAAGGCTTCGCGGATGCGCTGGTGCACGCGGGCCACCAGCAGCGAGTGCCCGCCGATCTCGAAAAAGTTGTCCCGCACCCCCACCCGCTCGACCCCCAGCGCCTCGGCCCAAAAGCCGGCGATCGCCTTTTCCGCCGGCGTGCGCGGCGGGGTGTAGTCGCGCTCGGCCGCGAAGGTGGGCGCGGGAAGGGCGCGGCGGTCCGTCTTTCCGTTCGGGGTCACCGGCATGGCGTCCAGCGCCACGAACGCCGCGGGGATCATGTACTCGGGCAGCGACCCGGCCAGGTGGTCGCGCAGCTGGGCGGCGGAGGGCGCGGCGGCCCCCTCCGCGGGGACCAGGTAGGCCACCAGCCGCGCGTCGCCGGGCGTGTCCTCGCGGACGATAACCATGGCCTCGCGCACGGCGGGGTGGGCCAGCAGCGCCGCCTGGATCTCACCCGGCTCAATGCGGAATCCGCGCACCTTGGCCTGAAAGTCCAGCCGGCCCATGAATTCCAGCGTGCCGTCCGGGCGAAAGCGCGCTCGGTCGCCCGTGCGGTACATCCGTGCCCCCGGCTCCACCCCGAACGGCTCGGGAAGAAACGCCTCGGCCGTCAGCGCCGGCCGGCTCTGGTAGCCACGCGCCACGCCCGCGCCCGCGATGAAGAGCTCGCCGGGGACGCCCACCGGCTGCGGCTGCAGCCGCGCATCCAGGACGTACACGCGCAGATTGGGCAGCGGCCGGCCCAGCGGCAGGTTCACCGGCTCGCCCCGCGGCGCCTCGGGGCCGTACGCCTTCTGCAGGGTGGCGCAGACCGTGGCCTCGGTGGGGCCGTAGTGCGACACCAGCTGCATGCGCCCGCCCGTGGTGCGCTCCCAGCGGCGCACGCGCTCCATGTCCATCGCCTCGCCGCCCGTCCACATCTCCCCCAGCGGGCCGTCCACGCCCCCCTCGCCCAGCGGGGCCAGGTCGTCCATCATCCCCTTGAGCAGCGCGGCCGGGGCATCCACCGCCGTCACATCGTGCCGGCGGCAGAAGGCTAGCAGCCCCCGCCCCGTCAGCTCCACCGGGTTGGGATGAAACACCAGCGCGGTGCCCGTCGTCAGCGCGGGGTACAGGTTCCCCGCAAAGGCGTCGAAGGTGAGCGGAGGCAGGGCGAGCAGCCGCGCCCCCGGGTGCAGCGCGTGCGTGGCGGCAAAGGCCAGCGCCAGGTTCAGGATCCCCGCGTGCGGCACCATCACCCCCTTGGGCGTGCCCGTGGAGCCCGACGTGTAGATGACGTACGCCAGGGCGTTCAGCGGCACCTCCACGTCCAGGTCCGTGGCGTCCTCGCCGTCGAACGACGAGGCGTCCGCGTCCAGGCGGATGCGCTCGATCCCCTCCGGCAGCCCCTCTGCCAGCCGCTCCAACGTGAGCACGATGCGCACGCCCGCGTCCGCCAGCACGCGGTCGCGGCGCGCGGCGGGAATGGCGGGGTCCAGCGGCACGTAGGCGCCGCCGGCCTTGAGCACGGCCAGCATGGCGACCACGGCGTCGGGGCCGCGCTCGAAGCAGGTGCCCACGCGCGCGTCGAGGCCCACGCCCCGCGCGCGCAGGCGCCGGGCGAGGCGGTTGGCGCGGCCGTTCATCTCGCGGTAGCGCAGCACCCGGTCGTCGACCACCACCGCCTCCGCGTCCGGCGTGCGGGCGGCCTGCGCCTCGATCAGCCGGTGCACGGGGAGCGCGGGGAGCTCGGCGGACGGGCCGGCGTAGTCCAGCTCCAGCCGGGCGCGCTCGTCGTCCGTCAGCAGGGGAAGGCGCGCGAGGGGCCTGTCCGGATCGGCCACGGCGCCTTCCAGCAGCGTCAGCAGGTGCCCGGCCAGGCGCTGCATGGTCGACCCGTCGAAGAGCTCGGTGGGGTACTGCAGCATGGCCGCCACTCCCGTCGGCACTTCCTCCACGGCCAGCATCAGGTAGTTCTGCGCCGAGCGGACCTCCGCGCCCATCGGCTCGGCGCGCAGGCCCGGGAACACGGGGCCGGCGCCGGAGGCGTTCTGCAGCGCGATCATTGCCTGGAACACGGGCGAGTGGCTCACGCTGCGCTCCACGTTCAGCTCTTCCACCAGCTGGTCGAAGGGCACGTCCTGGTGCGCGTACGCCTCTACCGTGGTCTGCCGCACCCGGCCCAGGAACTCGCGGAAGGTGGGGTCGCCGGACAGGTCCATCCGCAGCGCCAGCGTCTGGATGAAGAACCCGATCAGCGGCTCCGTCTCGGGCCGCGTGCGCCCGGCCAAGGGGGTGCCGACGACCACGTCGTCCTGCCCGCTCCAGCGGTACAGCAGCGCGGACCAGGCGGCGGCCAGCGCCATGAAGGGGGTGGCGCCCTCCGCGCGTGCCAGCTCGCTCAGCCGGCCGAAGAGCGCGCGGGGAATGCGGAAGTGGTGCGCGGCGCCGGCCGTGCCCTGCACCGCCGGGCGCGGGCGGTCGGTGGGCAGGTCCAGCAGCACGGGGCTGCCGGCCAGCCGCGCGCGCCAGTACTCCACCTGGCGGGTGAGCTCCGGCCCGGCCAGCCGGGTGCGGTGCCAGGCCGCGTAGTCGGCGTACTGGATGGGCAGCTCCGGCAGCGGCGAGGGCTCTCCCCGCGTGAAGGCGCCGTAGAGCGCGGCCAGCTCGCGGTAGAGCACGCCCGTGCTCCACGCATCGCTGATGATGTGGTGCAGGGTGATGACGAGCACGTGGTCGTCCGTGCCCAACCGCAGCAGCCGCGCGCGGAACACGGGGCCGGTGGCCAGGTCGAAGGGCGCGTCGGCCTCGTCGGCGACCCGCGCGCGCGCCGCGGCCTCGCGCTCGCCCGGGGGGACGGCGCAAAGGTCGGCCACCTGGATGACCCGCGGCGGAGCGGGTGTTACCTCCTGCACCGGCGTGACGCCCTGCAGGGTGAAGACGGTGCGCAGCGACTCGTGCCGGCGCACCACCTCGGCCAGGGCGCGCTCCAGGGCCTCCGCGTCCAGCGCGCCGCCCAGGCGCAGGACGAGCGGAACGTTGTACGCGCCGCTGTCGGGCTCCATCTGGTGCATGAACCACAGCCGCTGCTGCGCGCCGGAAAGCGGCGCGGGGCCGGGCTCGGCGCGCGGGCGGATGGCGTCCGGCGCGGGTGCGTCGCTCCTGGCGCCGCCGCGCATGAGCTTCGCCAGCAGCGCCTGCTTGGCCGGGGAAAGAGTGGCGCGGCGCCCAACAACTTCGTCGATCGACATCTGGGGTTTCTCTCCTGTAGATGCGGGTGGCTGCGCGTCAGGCCAGCTCCAGCGCCTGTTCCTCGCTCATGGCCTCCACCGCGGCGAGCAGCTTTTCCTCGACCTCGCGCGCCAGGGCGGCCACCGTGGGGGCGCGGAAGATGGCGTCCGCCTGCAGCGCCACCCCGAAGTCCGCCCGCAGCCGGCCGATGACGCGGGTGCCCAGCAGCGAGTGCCCTCCTAGCTCGAAGAAGTCGTCCTCCACCCCCACCCGCTCGATCCCCAGCAGCTCGCTCCAGACGGCGGCCACCGCCTCTTCCAGCTCGTTGCCCGGCGCCACGTAGGCCGTGCGCAGCGCCGGCCGCCCGTGCGCGGAATCCCCGTCGGCCGAGCCGGGCTCGTCGGAGGCGACGGTGACGGGGAGCGCGAGCACGGCGCCGGCGCCCGCCTCTGGCGCCTCGATGTAGTAGCGGCGCCGCTCGAACGGGTACGTGGGGAGCGGAATGCGCCCTCCGCCCCGCCCTTCGCCGTACGCCGCCCAGTCGATGGCCACGCCCTCGCTCCACGCTCGGCCCACGGCGTCGGCCAGGGCGCGGGTGTCGGCGTGCCCGTCGCGGGGGTGCGGGAGCGAGGCGATGGTGGCGTGCGATCCGGTCCTGGGGATCAGCGACCCCAGCGTCTTCCCGGGGCCGACCTCAATGAGGATCGTGTTCCGCGCCTGCAGCAGCGTGTCGACACCGTCGCGAAAGCGGACCGTGCGGCGAAGCTGGCGCGCCCAGTAGTCCGCGTCCGTCGCCTGTCCCGCGGTGATCCACGTCCCGGTGAGGCCGCTGACGCAGGGCATCCGCGGCGGCTGGGGATCGGCGCGCAGCACCAGCTCGCGGAAGGGGTCCAGGATGGGGTCCATCATGGCCGAGTGGAACGCGTGCGAAGTGTGCAGCCGCCGCACCTCCACGCCCTCCGCCGCCAGCCTCTCCTGGAACGGGCGCACGGCCTGGACGGGGCCGCTGACCACGCAGGTGGCGGGTCCGTTCACCGCGGCGAGCGAGACGCCGTCCGGCAGCCGCGGCGCCAGCTCCGCTTCCGTGAGAAAGACGGCCAGCATGGTGCCCGCGGGAAGCGACTGCATCAGCCGCCCGCGCGCGGCCACCAGGCGCAGCGCATCCTCCAGCGTGAACACGCCGGCGATGCAGGCCGCCACGAACTCGCCCACGCTGTGGCCCAGCATGGCCTCCGGCTTCGCCCCCCAGCGCATCCACTGCTGCGCCAGCGCGTACTCCACCGCGAACAGCGCCGGCTGCGTGAGGGCCGTCTGCTGCAGCCGCTCCGTCGCCGCACCCTCGTCGCCCGAAGCCGGAAAGAGGACGTCGCGCAGGTCGAACCCCAGCTCCGGGCGCAGGATCTCGGCGCACCGGTCCAGCGCGTCGCGGTAGACGGGCTCCGAGCCGTAGACGCCGGCCGCCATGCGCAGGTACTGCGCGCCCTGGCCCGGGAACAGGAAGGCGACCGGCCTTCCCTCCCCCGCGCGCACCCCGGCCGCCGCGCGCAGCCCGTCCACCGCGTCGCGCGTGGACGCCGCGGGAACCGCCAGCCGCCAGTCGAACGCGGTGCGGCCGCGCTGCAGGGTAAAGGCGGCGTCCGCCAGGGCGGTGGATGGATGGCGCTCCAGGAAATCGGCCAGGTTGCCCCGCGCCGCGTTCAGCGCCGACTCCGTCCGCGCGGAAAGGACGATGACCTGCTCCGGGCGCGGCGTCCCTCCGCGCGGCGCGGGCGCGGGCGGCTGCTCCAGCACGGCGTGCGCGTTGGTGCCGCCGATGCCGAACGAGCTGACCCCCGCGCGCCGCGGCGACGGCCCCGCCCACCCGGTCGTCCGCCCGACGACGTAGAACGGCGTGCGCTCGATCTCCAGCCGCGGGTTCGGGCGGGTGAAGTGCAGGGTGCCGGGGATCACGCCGTCGCGCAGGGCCAGCGTGGCCTTGATGAGGCCGGTGACGCCCGCGGCGCAGTCCAGGTGGCCCAGGTTGGTCTTGGCCGAGCCCAGCCCGCAGAACCCGGTGTCGTGCGTGTGCGCGCGGTAGGCGCGGGTGAGCGCGGCCACCTCGATGGGGTCGCCCAGCGTGGTGCCGGTGCCGTGCGCCTCCAGGTAGCCGATGGAGCGCGGGTTCACGGCGGCGACGGAGAGCGCGTCGGCGATGACGGCGGCCTGGCCGTCGGCGCCGGGCGCCATGTAGCCCATCTTGGCGCTGCCGTCGTTGTTGATGGCGGAGCCCAGGATCACGCCGTGGATGGTGTCGCCGTCCGCGAGGGCGTCTTCCAGACGCTTCAGAAGCACGGCGGCCGCGCCCGCCCCCCCCACCGTGCCCGCCGCCCGTTCGTCGAAGGCGCGGCAGTGCCCGTCGGGCGACAGAATGGCCCCGTCGCGCCAGGTGTAGCCGCGCGGCGGCACGCTGTGGATGGTGACGCCCCCCGCCAGCGCCAGGTCGCACTCGCCGCCCAGCAGGGCGCGGCAGGCCACGTGCACGGCCACCAGCGAGGTGCTGCACGCCGTCTGCACGCTGAGCGAGGGGCCGCGCAGCCCCAGCTTGTACGACACGCGCGTGGGGAGGAAGTCCTTGTCGTTGCTCACCATCAGGTCGAACCCGGCGCCCCCGGCGGTCAGCTCGCGGTACGGCAGCAGGTTGAACATCAGGTAGCCCGGCGTCCCCATCCCCGCGTACACGCCCACGGGGACCTCGAAGGTCCCCGGCCCGTAGCCGGCGTGCTCCATGGCTTCCCACGCCACCTCCAGGAACACGCGCTGCTGCGGATCGGTGGTCTCCGCCTCGCGCGGGGTGAAGCCGAAGAAGGGCGCGTCGAAGTGCGCGGCGTTGGACAGGTGCCCGTCGGCGGGAACGAAGGCCGGGTCCGCCAGGGTCTCGTCGTCCACCCCCGCCGCGCGAAGCTCGTCCGGCGTAAAGCGGGAGATGCTCTCGACCCCGGCGCGCAGGTTCTCCCATAGCGCGTCCACGCATGCCGCGCCGGGAAAGCGCCCCGCGATCCCGACGATGGCGATTTCGGCGCCGGTGGGCTCTCGATGTGCCTGGCTCATGCGGTCGTCCTGTATGTGAGACGGAACGGCGGGGTCAGCCGCCCCTCCGCAGGTTCATCAGCCGTCGGGTGCCCTGGCGCAGCCCGTCGGCGCGGGTGCCGCCCGGGGCGTCCGCCGCGGGTTCGCCCGCGCCGCCGGCCAGGCGGGCGGCCTGGGTTCGCACGGTGGGAAAGCGGAACAGCTCCACCGCCGTGGCCGTGCTCCCCAGCCGCTCCCTGAGCCGGCCGGCCAGGCCAATGAGCAGCAGCGAGTTGCCGCCCAGGTCGAAGAAGTTGTCGTCGGGACGGATGGCGCCCGTCCCCAGCACCTCGCGCCACGCCTCCGCCACCTCGCGTTCCCGCCGGGACAGCGGCGCGCCGGCGGGAGCGTCGGCGGACCGGGGCGCGGGAAGGGCACGGCGGTCCAGCTTGCCGTTGGGCGTCAGCGGCAGCGCGTCCAGCACCACGAACGCTGCGGGGACCATGTACTCCGGCAGCCGCTCGCGCAGGAACGCGCGCGCGGCGGCTTGCGCGAACTCCGCCTCCGCCACCACGTACGCCACCAGGCGCGGGTCGCCGGGCGCGTCTTCGCGGACCACGACGGCGGCCTCGCGCACCGGCGGGTGCTGCTTGAGCGCGGCCTCGACCTCGCCCGGCTCGATGCGGAAGCCGCGGATCTTCACCTGGAAGTCGGCGCGGCCCAGGAACTCCAGCGTGCCGTCCGCCCGCCAGCGCACGCGGTCGCCGGTGCGGTACATCCGCGCGCCGGGCTCGCCGCCGAACGGTTCGGGGACGAAGCGGTCCGCCGTCAGCCCCGGCCGGTCGTGGTAGCCGCGCGCGACGCCCGCGCCGGCGATGAACAGCTCGCCGGGCACGCCGATGGGCCGCGGGCGGAAGGCGCCGTCCAGCACGTAGACGCGCGTGTTGGCGATAGGCCGGCCGATGGGCACGGTCCCGTCCGACTCGGTCACGGGGTGCGTGGCGGACCAGACCGTAGTCTCCGTCGGGCCGTACATGTTGACGAGCCCGTCCGGCAGCACGGCGCGAATCTGCGCCGCCAGCGCGCCCGGCAGCGCCTCGCCGCCCAGCAGCAGGCGGTGCAGCGGCGCGAGCGCATCCACCCCCGACTCCGCGATCAGCAGCGCGGCCAGCGACGGCGTGCACTGCAGGTGGGTGACGGCGTGGCGGCGGATCTGCTCGGCCAGGCTCTCGCCGACGCGCGCCTGCTCCATCTCGGGCTGCACCACGACCTTGAAGCCGCGCGCCAGCGTCCACAGCAGCTCCAGCACGTGGATGTCGAAGGAGATGCGCGTCACCGCCAGCCAGGTGCCCGGGACGGGGCCGCCCACGCGCTCGTCCATCCCGGCGAAGAAGCTGACCGCGTTGCCGTGCGTCACCTGCACGCCCTTGGGCCTGCCCGTCGACCCGGACGTGTAGATGACGTACGCCGCGTTGCGCGGATCGGCCGCATCCACCGGCGCGTCGGCGGGCTCTGCCGCGATGGCCCGCGCATCGGTGTCGACGGCGACCACGCGCACGCCGCCGGACGGAAGGAGCGTGCGCAGCGACTCCTGCGTCACCAGCACGGGCGCGCGCGAATCCTCCAGCATGTACGCCAGCCGGTCCGCGGGATACGCGGGATCGAGCGGCAGGTACGCGGCGCCGGTCTTGAGCACCGCCAGCATCGCCACCACCGTCTCGGCCGAGCGCTCCAGGCAGATGCCCACGCGCCCCTCGGGGCCGGCGCCCAGCCGGCGCAGGTGGCTGGCGAGACGGCTGGCGCGCGCGTCCAGCTCCGCGTAGGTCAGCGCCGCGCCGCCAGAGAGCACCGCGGGGGCATCCGGCGTACGCGCCGCCTGGTCCGCGATCACGCCGTGCACCGTGGCGGCGGAGGGCCAGGGCTTCGCCGTCGCGTTCCACCCGTCCACCACCTGCGCGCGCTCGTCGTCCGGCAGCGGGAGCGCGGAGAGGCGCGCGTCGGGCGCGGCGCAGGCGGCGGCGAGCAGGGTGCGGAAGTGGGCGACGATCCGCAGGGCCGTGTCGCGGTCGTAGAGCGCCGTGGCGTACTCCAGCGCGCCCTCCATCCCGTCCGCGCCGGGGCGCAGGCCCAGCCTCAGGTCGAACGGCGCGTGCGCCCCCTCCACCGGCACCGGCTCCACGTCCAGCCCGGGGATGGACACGGACAGGTCGCCGGCCGTCTGCAGGATGAACATCGCCTGGAAGACGGCCGCGTGCGCGGCGGAGCGCGGCACCCTGAGCTCGTCCACCAGCCGCTCGAAGGGCATCTCCTGGTGCGCAAAGGCGCCCAGCGTGCTTTCGCGAACACGGCCCAGGAAGGCGCGGAAGGTGGGATCGCCCCGCAGGTCCGCGCGCAGCGCCAGCGTGTTGACGAAAAAGCCGATCAGCCCCTCCGTCTCCGCCCGCGTCCTTCCCGCCACCGGCGAGCCCACCACCACGTCCTCCTGCCCCGCGTAGCGGCCCAGCAGCGCCTGGAAGGCGGCCAGCAGCACCATGAAGGGCGTGCACCCTTCCGCCCGCGCCAGCGCCTCCACCGCCTCGGCCAGGTCGCGCGGCAGGCGGAAGCGCTCCACGCCGCCGCGCCCCTCCCACACCGGCGGGCGCGGCCGGTCCGCGGGCAGCTCCAGCAGCGCGGGCGCATCCGCCAGCGCGTCGCGCCAGAACGCCAGGTGCCGCTCGTACACGGCGCCCCGCAGCCGCTCGCGCTGCCACTCGGCGTAGTCCGCGTACTGCAGCTCCGGGTCGGCCAGCGGCGAGGGCTCGCCGCGGGTGAAGGCGCCGTAGAGCGCGGACAGCTCGCCGAGCAGCACGCCGTTGCTCCACCCGTCGGTGACGATGTGGTGCAGGTTGACGAGCAGCACGTGCTCGCCGTCCGCCAGCCGATAGAGGCGTACGCGGGCCAGCGGGCCGCGCTCCAGGTGGAACGGCGCGACCACTTCGTCCACGATCCGGCGCCGCAGCTCCGCCTCGCGATCGGCCGCATCGACCGACGTCAGGTCGATGGATTCGACCGGCAGGTCGCCGCACGGCAGGATGACCTGCATGGGCCCGCCATCCAGCCAGCGGAAGACGGTGCGCAGCGACTCGTGCCGCGCGACGAGCTCGGCGAACGCGCGCCGCAGGGCATCTACGTCCAGCGCGCCGCGCAGCCGCAGGGCCAGGGGGACGGCGTACGCGGCACGGCCCGGGTCCATTCGGTCCAGCATCCACAGCCGCTGCTGCGAGAACGAGACGGGCGCCACGTACGCGTCCACCATCTCCCCCGCGGAAAGGGCGACGCCGGCCATCACGTCGCTCATGCGGTCGCGACCGGCGCGGGGGCGTTGCCGCCCGGGAACGCTTGGTACGGGAGGTCGATGCGCGGCATCGTCAGGCCCCCACGTGCGCGGCGGGCTCGCTTACGATGCGCTCGACGGCGATGCGCTCGACGGCGGCCTCCGGGGCCACGGGGCACGCCGCGGCGGCCGGGTCCTGCGCCCGGGAGGCGTGGTGCGGGCACCCGGCCGCGGAGGCGGCCGCCGCGTCGGCGCAGAGCGTCGCCTGGGCGGCCTCGGCCACGGCCCGGGCCACGGCGTGGGCGTCGCGCACCGCGCGGGCCTGCACGTCGTGCGCGGCGGCGCTCTCGACCTCGTCGGCGCCGGGGAGGAGGCCGAAGCGGAACGCGGTGTCGTGGACGTGTTCCGAGAGCGCGCTGGGCACCCTTTCGGCGAAGGCGCTCAGGTACGCTTCCATGAACTCCCGGCGGTCGCGCAGAAAGGCGAAGTCGGTGGCCACCATGTGGCGGATCGACAGGAGCGGGATCGGGCTCTTCAGCGGCCGGAAGTCCTCGTTCCAGAGCCCCGCCTTCTTCGGCGGCCCCGGGTGGAACTCGCCGATCATGATCCCGTCGCGCACGTACACGGGCTTCAGCCGCTCCTGCGTCCCATCGATCAGCCGCCCCACCTCGGAGGTGGGGATGTCGGGGAAGAGGATGTTGATGCTCTTGTACTGCGCCTCCCTCCCCTGCGCCGGCTCCAGTTCCAGGAACCAGTCGCGGTAGCTGCGCACCACGCTCTCCACCTCGTCGGCGTCGAGCCGGGCGCCGGGCCAGACGGCGAAGAAGATCGTCCCCCTGGCCATGGCCGGGCGGACGAAGGGGCACACGGGGCCGCTGCGCCCCAGCTCGGGGTGGGGTTGGGCGAGGTAGCCCTTCGCCCACTCGACGATGGCGCGGAGCGTCCCCAGGTTCTCCCGCACGCGCTCCGGCATCGGCTCGCGCTCCAGGTCGGAGAGCTCGGCCAGCCAGCAGCGGGGGTCCTTTTCATAGATGCGCATGGTCGCTCTCGCTTCCTTGGTCCAGAGCGCGTCCGGCCGTACCGGCGCGTATGGGAGTCGGCCTGTGGGGTCCTTCGTCTCCGGCGCCGGCCCCTCCGAACGCCGCTTTCACCTTCACCTCCACCTCGAGCTTCGCGGCCGCGCCCGCGGTCCCCGGGAAAGCGCTCCAGGCACCGGTCCAGGGTGCGGTCGCGCAGCGTCAGGAGCCCGCGCAGCGACAGTCCCGGGTTGATGGAGCGCCGCCCGTCGTCGCGGGCGTCGGCGCGCAGGTCGCGCCTGCGCTCGAAGACGCGCACGTCCCAGTCGCGCCGGCCCAGGCAGGCGGCCATCGCCCGCCCCCGCCGGGCCCGCGCCGATGATGGCGACTTTCGGTACGTGCCGTGTTCATCGCTTCCGCACCTGCGTGTGGTGGCCTGACCGATCCGTTCGCGCAGTGGCCGAAAGTGGACGAAGTGTGTTCGCTGCCCCGTCCCTCGTTTCCTCCGGGAGGCTCCCGCCTCCTCCCGCCTCCTCCCGCCTCCTCCCGTCGCGTTCCGGCGCTCTACGGCCCCCACTCTCTTCGACGCGGCCCTGACCCTGGCCCCCGGGACCTACGGTTGCGCTTCGCCCGTTTACGCTTTGCGCGGCGTTCGGAGCAGCCAGTTTATATCGAATATGGGCCGGATCAGTGTCTACCATGTAAACAGAGGCGTGTCGCGCGGCCCGGTGCCCGTGGGTCGCGCCCGCCGGCGCATCGGGAATGACGCGGCCGAGGGAATCCGTACGCGCAGCCGACCTCCATCTCCCGCTTCAGGATGCCGGCGGCCGTGCCTGGTCGGCGAGCCGGCGTAGAACGGCGTCGCGGGCGGTGAACGGCACGCCGCGCTCCGGGTCCGCGCTGCCGTAGCCGCGCGACGGCAGCACCTGGCCGCGCGCGAGGAGCAGCGATCCGTCGTACCCGAACGGCACCCGCCGCCGCATGGGCTCGTCCACCGCCGGCGCGAGCTGCGCGTCCGGAAGCGGCGCGGCGGGCGGGTCGTCTGCGCCGCGGCCGCCCCGGCTCCGGGTACTGGATCCCGTGCCGCAGACGACGGTCGCCAGCTCGGCGACGTCTCCTCACCGCCAGTGCTCACCGCCGTCCCCGGCATCTGGCGGCGTAAAGGGCCGGCGCGAGGTGCCGGGGTGCCCGGCAGGCCAGCGGGACCAAGCCGGCCGGTTACGCCCGGCCCGGCAGCAGCTCCGTATCCGTCGGCTCAGGCGCTGGTGCCGCCCCTACAGGCCCAGCCAGTAGGTAACCTTCACGACGAGGTAGTTGTCGCCGTCCGTGCCCAGCGATTCGCCGAGCGACCAGGGGCGGATGCGCTCGCCGCTGGGGGTGCGGCGCAGGCGGTCCTGCTGCCAGACCACGAAGAGGGTGCTCCCCTGCGCCCACTCCCAGCGCAGCACCGCGTTGCCGCGCAGCGAGCGCACGTTGAAATCCAGGTACGGCAGGGCGAACGAGGTGCTGCCGTCCGTCACCTGCAGCGACCCGTCCGCGCGCGGCTCCAGCGTCGTTCCGTCGGTGCCGTACCGGCGCAGGGTGCCGCTGCGCGCCGCCACCAGCTCCCCGGGGCGGGTGAAGCGCGCGCTGCTGGCGTACGGCTCCACCACCGTCTCCACCGTCAGGTCGGGACGCAGCGCGTAGTTCAGCCGGGTG
>JAHWJJ010000248.1 GCA_019348475.1 Gemmatimonadota bacterium
GAGCAGCGCAACCCCGCCAGCACCGAGATCGACCGCCTTTCGGCGCTGGAGATCGCCCGCATCATCAACCGCGAAGACCAGCGCATCGCCCCCGCCGTGGCCACGCAGCTGGACTGCATCGCCCGCGCGATCGAGATGGCGGAAGAGGCGTTTCGCGCCGGCGGGCGGCTGATCTACGTGGGCGCGGGGACCTCGGGGCGGCTGGGCGTGCTGGACGCGTCGGAGATGCCCCCCACCTACGGCACGCCGCCCGGGATGATCCAGGGGATCATCGCCGGCGGATACGACGCGCTGCTGAAGGCGGCGGAGGGCGCGGAGGACAGCCGTGAGGACGGCGGCGCCGTGATGGACGAGATGCAGGTGGGGCGCGGCGACTTCATCTTCGGCATCGCGGCCTCGGGGACCACGCCCTACGTGCACGGGGCGCTCACCCGGGCCAAGCAGCGCGGCGCAAGAGCCGGCTTCCTGCTCTGCACCGAGCCGGAGGAGTGGATGCTGATGGTGTACGACGTCGTCATCGCGCCCCTGGTGGGGCCCGAGGTGGTGACCGGGTCCACGCGCATGAAGGCGGGGACGGCCACCAAGCTGGTGCTCAACATGATCACCACCGGCGCCATGATCCGCATGGGCAAGGTGTACGGCAACCTGATGGTGGACCTGCGCGCCACCAACCAGAAGCTGCGCGACCGCAGCGAGCGCATCCTGATGGAAACGCTGGACCTGGAGCGCGAGGACGCCCGCGACCTGCTGGCCCGCAGCGGCGGCAGCGTGAAGACCGCCATGGTGATGCACTGGACGGGCGCGGACCGCGAGCACGCCGCCGAAGAGCTGGCCCGCGCCGGCGGCCGCCTGGGCGACCTGGTGCGGATCGACGCGGGATGATCTTTTCCGCCGACCCGCGCACCCTTCCCTCGCGCCCGCCCTCGGAGGTGGAATGGGAAGACCTGCTGATGCGCGTGGAGATCGCCCCCCGCGCCCTGCGCGTCGCCGTGGAGGACGCGCCGGCCGACCATCCCGGTGTGACGCGGGTGCTGGGGATGGGCGTCATGGCCGAGATGGCGCTGCAGCAGATGCTGGAGGCGATGGTGGACGGCCGCGAGCTGCCGGCGGACTCCGGCTTCGGCGGGGAGGGGATGCCGGGGGACCCCGAGACGCTGGTCGCGGAATACGCCCGGCTGCGCACCCGCAGCTTCGTCATGGTGCAGCGGCGCGGGCTGAACGTGTGGGACTGGCGGGTGCGCGGCGGGGCCTTTCCCGGCGCCACGGCGTACCAGCTGTTCCAGGCCGCCGCGCACACGGACGGAATTCTCCTCGCCGCCGTCCGCGCCGCGGTCAGTCCGGGGGTGGACGCGTGAGAATCGTCGGGCTGATGTCCGGCACGTCGCTGGACGGCGTGGACGCGGCGCTGGTGGACGTCCGCGGGAGCGGGACGGAGGACGTGTCGATCGACGTCATCCACTCCCTCACCCTCCCCTTCGGCGAGGAGCGGCGGACGGCGATCCACGACGCCATCGTCGCCGGGTCGGCGGAGGCGCTCTGCGGGCTGCACGGCGACCTGGGCGAGTGGCTGGCGGAGGCCGCGCTGGCCGTCTGCGCGGAGGCGGAGGTCGACCTGGCCACGGTGGACGCGGTCGGCTCGCACGGGCAGACGGTGTGGCACCGGCCGCCGGCGGAGGGACGGCGCGGCGCCACGCTTCAGCTGGGGGACCCGGCCACCATCGCGGAGCGGACGGGGCGGCCGGTGGTCAGCGACTTCCGCACGCGCGACGTGGCGGCGGGGGGACAGGGGGCGCCGCTGGTGCCCTGGGTGGACCAGCTGCTGTTCGCCGTGCCGGACCGCGCACGCGCGCTGCAGAACCTGGGCGGCATCGGCAACGTGACGCGCGTGCCGCCCCGCGCGAGCGGGGAGCCGGTGTGGGCGTTCGACACCGGGCCCGCCAACTCGCTGATCGACGCCGCGGTGGAGATCGCGACCGGCGGGCGCCACCGCTACGACCGCGACGGGCGGCTGGCGGCGCGGGGGACGGTGGACGAGGCGCTCCTGGCCGACCTGCTGCGCCACCCCTACTTCGCCGCCGAGCCGCCCAAGTCCACCGGGCGCGAGGAGTTCGGCCGGCCGTTCGTGGAGCGCCTGGTGCAGGCGGTGCGGCCGGAGGGCGACCAGGACTGGATGGACCTGGTGGCCACGCTGACCGAGCTGACGGCGCGCACGGTCGCGGACGCGTACGCGCGCTGGGTGGTGCCGCGGGGGGTGGACGAGGTGGTGCTGAGCGGCGGCGGCGCCCGCAACCCCGTCCTGTCCGGGCGCATCCGGACGTTGTTGGAGCCCCTGCCGGTGGTGGACGGGACCACGCTGGGCGTGGACCCCGACGCCAAGGAGGCGGTGGCGTTCGCGGTGCTGGCCTGGGCGCACCTGCGCGGCATTCCCGCCAACGTCCCCGCCGCCACCGGCGCGGCCGGTCCGCGGGTGCTGGGCTCGCTCACGCCCGGCGCGCCATCCCCATCTCCCGGTCCCTGACGATGCAGCCGACCCGCACCTTCCCCTTCGTTCGCACGGTCCGCGGCGCCCTGGCGCTGGCGGGCCTGGCGTCGCTGGGGGGGTGCGCGCTGCTGCAGCGGCCGGCGCCGCCCCGGTACGGCAACCCCGTGTTCGTGAACCAGGTGGTGCGCATCCTGGACGTGGAGGCGCCGTCGCCGGCGTTCTTTCGCGAGCGGGCGCGGCTGGAGGTGATGGGGCCGGAGCTGGACGCCGTCCTCATCGGCCTGGTGGAGGACGAGTCGCGCGACGACAACGTGCGCGCCAACAGCGTGCTTCTGCTGGCGGACCGCCGCGCGCCGGGGTCCATGAGGCTGCTGCGGCGCCAGCTGGCCTCCAGCCCCAGCGAAATGGTGCGCGCGGCGGCGGTGCGCGGGCTGCAGCGGTTCGCCCCGGACTCGGCGGGGGCGCGCAACGCGCTGCGCGCGGCCGTGGGCGACCCCAGCGCGGTGGTGCGGCTGAACGTGCTGCAGCGGCTGGACGTGGAAGAGGCGGCGCTCATCCGGGCGCTGCTGGCGCGCGAGGACGACCCGCGGGTGCGCACCATCGCCCGGCAGCTGCTGGAGCTGCTGGAGGCCCGGGGGGCCCGGCTGATGCGCGACCCCCGCGGCGATCTGCGGACGTCGGGGCGCGAGGACGCGCCGCAGATCGTCTTCCATCCCACCTGGCGCGACGTGCTGGGGGGCGTGGAGATCGGCGCGCTGTGGGTGGAGATGCCGGGCTCCACCACGCTGGTGCCGCTGGCGCAGAACGTGGAAGTGGTGGACGGGGTGGTGCCCGCCTTTTTCGACGTCGCGCGCTCCGTGGTGGCGTACGAGGCGGGGGGCGAGATCCGCATCCGCGACCTGCGCACCGGCGGCACGCGCGTGGTGGGCCGGGGCGTGGCGCCGCGGGTGATCCCGTTCACCGACCACATCGTCTACGTGCGGCCCCAGCCGGACGGCGTCAGGCCCGCGGGCGACGGCGCCACGGTGGCGTACGACGTGGTGCGGGTGTCGCTGGTGGGGGGCGAACCGGAGGTCATCGGTCGGCTGGAGGCGCAGGTGCGGCCGGACGTGCACGCGGGCGCGTCGCCGGTGCGGTGGATGGTGGTGGGCGAGACGCGAAGCGGTTTCGTGCTGCGCGGCCCCGGGGTGACGACGTTCGTGCTGCCGGGGCCGTATGAGACGCCGGCGGGGGAAGAGCAGGGGCCGGGGAATCAGGAATCAGGGAATAGGGAATAGGGAACAGGGAACGGCCTGCGAGGGGCTTGTCCGCCGGTCCGGCGCCGTGGCGCGGGACCGGCGGTTGCACAGGCGCTCCGGGAGCTTGACAGCCCCACCTCCGCTCGCACGGGGAGGAGCTCGATACAAATCTCCAGCTGGAGTGACGGTTTTGAACGTAGCGCGGCTGCTGCTCCCCGCCATCCGCTGGAACGCGGAGGACGGGTTCGAGGGATACCGGGAAACGATCGAGCGGGGACTGGAGCTGGGGGTGGGCGGGTTCATCCTCTTCGGGGGCGAGGCGAAGGCGGTGCGCGCGCTCACGGACGATCTGCGGGCCCGTTCGCCGCACCCGCTGCTGATCGCCAGCGACCTGGAACGCGGCGCGGGACAGCAGTTCCGCGGCGCCACCCCCCTTCCGCCCGCGGCGGCGCTCGGCTGGCTGGCCGACGAGGCGCTGACCGAGCGCGCCGGCGAGCTTACGGCCCGCGAGGCGCGCGCGCTGGGCGTGAACTGGGTCTACGCGCCCGTGGCGGACGTGGACCTGGAGCCGGAGAACCCCATCATCGGGGTGCGCGCGTTCGGGTCCGATCCGGAGGCCGTCGCGCGGCAGGTGGCGGCGTGGGTGCGCGGATGCGCCCGCGGCGGCGCCCTTTCGTGCGCCAAGCACTTTCCCGGGCACGGCCGCACCGTCGGTGACTCGCACGTCGAACGCCCCGCCGTCCGCGCCACGCGGCGCGAGCTGGAGGAGGACCTGGCGCCGTTCCGCGCCGCCGTCGCCGCGGGCGTGGATTCGCTGATGACGGCGCACGTGGTCTATCCCGCGCTGGACGCGGAAGGCCCCGCCACCCTCTCCGCGGCGATCCTCGATGGCCTGCTGCGCGGGGAGATCGGCTACGCCGGGCTGGTGGTGACGGACGCCATCATCATGGAGGGGATGACCGAGGGCGGCAGCGAAGCGTCGGCGTCGGTGCAGGCGCTGGCCGCGGGGTGCGATCTGCTGCTGTATCCGCAGGATACCCAGGCCGTGATCGCGGAGGTGCGGGCGGCGGTGGAGGACGGCCGGCTGCCGCGCGCGCGGGTGGAGGAGGCGCTGCGCCGGATCCGCCAGGCGGCGGAGCGGGTGGCGGGGGCGGTGGACGGGAGGTGGGGCGCGGACGCGGACCGGCGCTGGGCGCTGGAGATCGCCGTCCGCAGCCTGCGCGTCTGCCGGGGCGAGCCGCGGCTGCCGGCGGGGCGCCTTCGCATCGAGGAGATCGAGGACGACGCGGGCGGGCCCTGGCCCCCGTATCCGCGCCACGCCCTTCCCGCGGCCCTGCGCGCGGCGGGGGTGGAGATCGCGGAGGACGGCGCGCCGCTGGTGGCGCTGTACTCCGACATTCGCGCGTGGAAGGGGCGCCCCGGCATCAGCCCGGCGGCGCAGGCGCGCGTTCGCGCCATCACCGCTGATCACCCGGACGCGACCGTCATCCTCTTCAGCCATCCCCGCCTGGCCGCCGACATCCCCACGGCGGCGAACCTGCTGGCCGGCTGGGGCGGCGAGGCCATCATGCAGGAGGCCGCCGTGGCGTGGCTGACGGGGCGGAGCGGCGGCATGGCAGGGGTGTCGGGCGGGCTGGAACGATAGGGAATAGGGAATAGCCTGCGGTGGGTCTGGTGCGCGGGGGAGGAGTC
Organism: Gemmatimonadota bacterium; assembly: GCA_019348475.1. Taxonomy (GTDB): domain Bacteria; phylum Gemmatimonadota; class Gemmatimonadetes; order Longimicrobiales; family Longimicrobiaceae; genus Longimicrobium. The sequence goes on from JAHWJJ010000248.1 coordinate 5,413, forward strand.
AGACGCGGCCGGGGCGCAGGAGTCGCGCGGGTCCGTACGGTCGGGGCCGGTCGCCGGCGCCTGGCTGTGCGCGCGGCTTTCCGGTGGAATCCCCCTATTCCCTGCTCCCTATTCCCTATTCCCTATCCGTTGGCGTTCAATTTGCGAACGGCGGGGCCGCAGTTCCCGGGTTCCGCAGCCCACCCCGCGCCCGCGCGAGGAATCCCTTGAACGACCATCCGTCCCGATCCATCGTCAGCGTCTTCGCGCAGCCGAAGATGGCGGCGCTGCTCTTCCTGGGCTTTTCGTCCGGCCTCCCCCTGTTCCTTACCAGCAGCACGCTGCAGGCATGGATGACGGTGGAGAACGTGGACCTCACCACCGTCGGGATGGTGAGCCTGCTCAGCCTTCCGTACTCGCTCAAGTTCCTCATCGCGCCGCTGATGGACCGGTACATCCCGCCGTTCCTGGGACGCCGGCGCGGCTGGCTGGTGATCACCCAGCTGGCGCTGCTCATCTGCATCGCCGCCATGTCGCTGCACGATCCCCGGCGCGGGCTGCAGCTGCTGGCCATCAACGCCCTGCTGATCGCCTTCTTCAGCGCGGCGCAGGACGTGGTGGTGGACGCATACAGCATCGACGTTCTGGAAGAGCGCGAGATGGGCGCGGGCGCCTCGCTGAAGGTGATGGGCTATCGGCTGGCCCTGATCATCACCGGCGGCGTGGCGCTGATGCTGGCGGACCGGATGCCCTGGCCCACCGTGTACCTGCTGATGGCGGTACTGATGCTGGTGGGCATCGCCGCGTCGGTGCTGGCGCCCGAGCCGGTGCTGCGCGAAGGGCCACCCAGCACTCTGGCGGCCGCGGTGGTGCAGCCGTTCCTGGACTTCATCCGCCGGGCCGGCCCGGGGATCGCGGCGCTGCTGCTGCTGTTCGTGGTGCTGTACAGCCTGTCGGACCGCATGGTGCAGAACATGACGGTGCCGTTCCTCCTGGCGAAGGGGTTCACGCAAACGGACATCGGCGCCATCCGCGGGGTGATCGGGCTGGCCGCGACCATCGTGGGCGTGCTGGCGGGCGGCGCGGTGGTGGCCCGGCTGGGCATCAATCGCTCGCTGTGGGTGCTCGCGGCCATCCAGATGGGGAGCAACCTGGCGTACTACTGGCTCTCCATCAGCGAGCCCACCCGCGGAGGGCTCACGGCCGCCATCGTCATCGAAAACTTCAGCGGCGGGCTGGTGACGGCGGGGTTCGTGGCCTTCCTGATGTCGCTGTGCAGCAAGCAGTTCTCCGCAACGCAGTACGCGCTGCTCAGCAGCTTCATGGCATTCGCGCGCGACGTGCTGGTGGCGCCCTCGGGAAGCATCGCCGAGCAGACGGGGTGGCCGCAGTTCTTTCTGATCACCATCGCCGCCGGCATCCCCATCCTGCTGCTGCTCCCCATCATCGCGCCCTGGAACCTCGAGAACCCGCGGGGCGCCGCCCCGCACACCGGCGAGGTGACGTACACGGGGCCGTCGGCGGACCCGGCGTGACGGTGAAGGGGTGAAGGGGTGAAGGGGTGAAGGGGTGAAGGGGTGAAGGGGTGAA
>JAHWJJ010000249.1 GCA_019348475.1 Gemmatimonadota bacterium
CGGCCGAGGTGCGGGCCTTCGGTCTCACGCAGTTGCTGCGCGACCGGTGGGAGCTGATCCGGACGGACGCGGGGCACGGCCCGCCCGTTGACGGCACGCCTGACGGACCCGGCCGGGTGGACGCGTTCGGCGTGGCGCGCAACCGCCTGTATCCGCACGCTCCCGTGCCCACCACGGCGCCAGTGAGCTATCCGCACCTGTGGGGCTTCGCGCAGAACACCTGGCTGCACTACGACGCCAACACCACGTCGGTGATGGAGCGCAACCTGGGCCAGGCGCTGGGCGTGGGCGGCGTGTTCGACCCCGTCACGTTCAAGTCCACGCTGAACCCCGTCAACATCCACCAGCTGGAGCTGCTGGCCCGGCGGCTGGAGGCGCCGGCGTGGCCCGCCTTCTTTCCGGCCATCGACCAGGCGAAGGCCCGGCAGGGCGAGCCGCTGTACGGGCGGTACTGCGCGGGGTGCCACGAGGACCCGCCCGCGCCGGACGCCTGCTTCGCGGTGGACTCGGTGCGGACGGACCCACTGCGCGCGGTGAACTTCGCCATGCCGCTGGGCAACGGCAGGTTCACCGACTCCGTGGCGCCCGTGCTGAACAGGATGAAGTACGCCGCGTACCGGACCTTCCGGGTGCCGGAGGCCCAGTGGCCGACCTACAACGGAATCCCGGACAGCGCGGTCGTCTGGCGCGTCACGGGGCAGTACGGAGTGCGGACGCTGGCCGGGGTATGGGCCACAGCCCCGTACCTGCACAACGGGTCCGTCCCCAGCCTGTACGAGCTGCTGCTCCCGGCCGCGCGGCGGAGCAGCACGTTCCCGGTGGGGCACCCCGAGTACGATCCCGTCAAGGTGGGCTACTCGATGACGGCGCCCGCCGGGACGTACCGGTTCGACACGTCGCGGCCGGGGAACCGCAACACCGGCCACGAATACGGCACGCAGCTGTCCGAGGCCGAGCGCATGGCGCTGCTGGAGTACCTCAAGACGCTGGGTGCGTACAGCGGCCCGGTCACGCCGCGGGGCAGTCCGTGCCCCAACCTGAATGGCCCCGTGCGCCCGTGAGCGGCATCGTTACGCGCGCTGGAGCCAGTCGCCGGAGGTGACGCGTGGCAGTCGATCGACCGGACGGTTGTAGAAGTACACCCGCGCCGGAACGCGCGTCCCGTCTTCCCGCTCCGCCGCGATCACCGACCGGCGAAAGAGCGAGCGGGCGGGACGCGCCGCATCCACCCCCTCGTATTCATCGAGCGCGGCGAGCAGCGCATCCCCGGCATCGCCGTCGATCGCGTACAGCTCGCCGGCGACGCGGTCCCCGGGATCATCCGAGGGGGTGGCGGCTGGATATCGGCCCGCATCGTACAGGCGGCCGCGGATGGAGGCGGGGCCCACGCGCCGCGCGCCGTTCATCAACCGCGCGTGCATCCCCCCCGCCGCACCCGCGCGGAGGGTGCCGTAGACGAAGAGGAGGACGGGGGCTTGGGACGGTGGTTGCATGGGATTTCAGGTGCCGTGCGGGCGCCGCGGTACGCGAACTGCTTACGGTGCGCGCGGCGGCCGCGGGGCCGTGCGGGTTACCCGTGTAGACGGAGGATGACGACCATGAGCAAGACCGAGCGCAGCGCGCATACCACCACCGACCACGACTTCATCCGCCGCTGGGTGGAGGAGCGCGGCGGAAAGCCGAGCCGCGTAAAGCGCACCGGCGGCGGCGACGACCCGGGGATCCTGCGGATCGACTTTCCCGGCTACTCGGGCGGCGACTCGCTGGAGGAGATCGGCTGGGAGGAGTTCTTCGAGAAGTTCGAGGAGAACGAACTCGCCTTTCTGCACCGCGACATGAAGGGCGACGACGGCGGCCTGGACCGCTTCAACAAGCTGGTGAGCCGCAAAGGCCGCGAAGAAGGCGACGAGGACTGAAGAAGAAGTGCGGAAGTGCGTTAGTGCGTTAGTGCGGAAGTCGGTGGGTGAAAAGCCGGACGAGGCTTCCGCACCTCCGCACTCTCGCACTTTCGCACTTTCGCACTTTCGCACTTTCGCACTTTCGCACTTTCGCACTCCCGCACTCCCGCACTCCCGCACTCCCGCACTCCCGCACTCCCCTGCATGGCACGCGCGTTGCTCTCCGCGCACGGACCCTGGATCTCCCCGGAATCGAACCGCGCCGCCCTGACGGTAACCGGCGGCGCTCACGGAAAAGCGGCCAAGCGATGTCCCTGCACCTGTTCAGCACGCCCGTACAGTGCACCCGGTGCGGCACGGTGGTGGACGACCCCACCGTCGACAAGTGCCCTACCTGCGGCAACCTGCTCAAAGAGCGGCGCGCGCCGCGGCGCCTGGCCGGCGTGGAGACGCGCTACGGCAGCCTGCGCACCCTGCTGGCGGTGCTGCGCTTTCTGGGCCTGATGGTGCTGCTGCTCGGCGCGCTGGTGTTTTTTTCCACGCTGGGCGACGACGGCGGCTCCAGCCTGAACGGCGCGATCGTCTTCGTCAGCAGCATCGTGGTGGCGGTGGCGCTGTTCGCGCTGGCGGGGATCTTTGTGCTGATGATGGACATCGAAGAAAACACCCGCTCGTCGTTCCGCATGCAGCAGCGGATGCTGGAGCAGATGGAGCCGCAGCACACCGCGGCCGACCCGCTGGCCGATGAGGCGGCGCCCGTTCCGCCGGCCGCCGCGCACTGACCCCGGAAGCACGCAGATGAAGTTCATCCACCGCACCGCCGGCCCCGCCGCGCTCGCCCTGGCGCTGGCGGGCGGCGGCGTTCTGGCCGCGCGCGCCGTCACGCAGACGGCCGGCGGCCCGCTGCAGGCCCAGGCCAGCGCCATGGTCCCCAACCAGGACGAGTGGAGCGTGTTCGCCTGGTCCATGGACCGCAACCAGCCGCTGTTCGCGATCAACGCCGACCAGGCCATGATCCCGGCCAGCAACAACAAGGTGTACACCGCCGTCTGGGCGCTGGCGGTGCTGGGCCCGGACTATCGCTTTCCCACGGACGTGCTGATCACCGGCCCCGTGCAGGACGGCGTGCTGCGCGGCGCCGTAGTGGTGCGCGGCTCCGGCGACCCCGCGTTCGGGTACCCGGAGTACGACAAGGACCCCATGACCACCCCGCGCGCGATGGCCGCGGCGCTCCAGCGCATGGGCGTGCGGGTGGTGGAAGGCGGGGTGATCGCCGACCCGACCATCCACGACCGGCAGAACTACGGGCCGGACTGGCCGCGCGACACGGGGAACGGCGCCTCGCGCTACGCCCCGACCGTCAGCGGCCTCCCCTTCAACCGCAACATGCTGTGGGTCCGGATGACGCCGGGGCAGGAGCCCGGCTTCGTGCGCGAGCCCGAGGTGCCGGAGATCCCGGTGATCAACACCGCCCGCGGCGGCCCGCGCGCCTACGCGGTGCGCAAACCCGACGAGGACACCATCCGCATCCGCGGCGGCGGCACCGGGCGCTTTGGCGTGGGCGCGTACGAGCCGGCGTACCTGGCCGGCGGCGCCATGCGGCAGGCGCTGCGCGAGGCGGGGATCGAGGTGCGCGGCCCCCTGCGCATCGGCCAGACGCCGGAGGGGTCGGTGCTGGTGCACCGGCACCTCTCCATCCCGCTGGTGGAAATGATTCCGCAGCTGAACCGGCACTCCGACAACTTCTTCGCCGAGCACCTGTGGAAGGCGGCCGTGGCCAGGTCGCTGGGTCAGGGCACCTACGTGGGCGGCGGCGCCGCGTCTGCCGTGTTCTTTCACAACCAGGCGGGGGTGGCGTGGGGGGAGCTGTGGCAGGCCGACGGCTCCGGCCTTTCGGCACAGAACCGGTCCAGCGCGCAGGCGCTGGTGCGCGCGCTGGTGTTCGCGCACAAGCAGCCGTGGTCGCAGCCGTTCCACGAGTCGATGGCCATCGCCGGCGACCCCGGCGGCACCATGCGGCGCATGTTCGTGGGCGGCCCCGCGCAGGGCAACCTGCACGCCAAGACGGGCTACATCAACGACGTGCGCACCCTCAGCGGCTACGTGAAGACGGCCGGGGGCGAGAACGTGGTCTTCTCGTTCCTGTACAACGGCCGCAACACCTCCGGCGCGCGCGGCGTGCAGACGAACCTGGGAAACCTGCTGGCGGGGTACACGCGGTAGAAGGGCAGGATCGAGTGCGCAGTGCCCAGGATCAGGTGAGGATCGATTGCCCGGTGCCCGCGCGGTGCCGGGCAGTCTGCTTTCACGCGCCGGGGTCCGCCGCCGAGCCGCAGCCCATCGTTCGCTCCCGCGCTCCCCCTCGCGAGCCATCCGTTCCCGGTTACCTTGTCCGATCCCGCGTTCAGCGGCGGGAAGTCCGTCCCGCACCCTCGTCCTCTTGCTTTCGGAGACGTTCGATGACGATGACCGAACCCGCCGCGGACCCGCGGTACCCGGTCGGCAAGTTCCAGCGTGACGTGGAGGCGACGCCTGAGCGGCGGCGGGAGTGGCTGGACGAGATCGCGCAGACGCCGGCGCGCTTCCGGGCGGCGGTGCAGGGGCTGACCGACGAGCAGCTGGACACGCCGTACCGCGAGGGCGGATGGACGGTGCGGCAGCTGGCGCACCACCTTCCCGACAGCCACATGAACGCCTACGTGCGCTTCAAGCTGGGGCTCACGGAGGAGAATCCCCCCATCAAGACGTACGACGAATCGAGCTGGGCGCAGCTGGACGACACGCGCACCACGCCCGTCCAGAGCTCGCTCACCATGCTGGAGCTGCTGCACCAGCGGTGGGTGAACCTGCTGCGCTCGATGACGGACGAGCAGTGGACGCGCACCATCCAGCACCCGGAATGGGGCCCCGTGCGCCTGGACTTCATGCTCGCGATGTACGCCTGGCACGGCCGCCACCACGTGGCGCACGTCACCCGGCTGCGCGACCGGATGGGGTGGTGATGCGCGACACGGCGGCGCGGCTGCCCCGGCTGCGGCTGTCGCATCCCTCGGGAAGCGCCGCGGAGGTGTACCTTCAAGGTGCCCACGTCACGTCGTGGATCCCGGCGGGCGGCTCGGAAGCGCTGTTCCTGAGCCGCGCCGCCACGTTCCAACCGGGAAAGGCCATCCGCGGCGGCGTGCCCGTCGTCTTTCCGCAGTTCGCGGAGCTGGGGCCGCTTCCCAAGCACGGCTTCGCGCGCGTGCAGCCGTGGGAGCGGGTGGATCACGCTGATCGCCCGGGCGCCGTCCGCCTGCGCCTGCGCGATTCCGACGAGACGCGGCGCATCTGGCCGCACGCGTTCGTCGCCGAGCTGGTGGTGGAGATCGGGGGCGATTGGCTCTCCCTCGGCCTCACGATCCGCAACACCGGCGACGCCGCGTTCAAGTTCACGGCCGCGCTGCACACCTACCTGCGCGTGGGCGACGTCCGCCGCGCCACGGTGCAGGGGCTGCAGGGCGTGCGCTACCGTGATCGTGACACTGGCGAGCAGGGGCGGGAGGATGAGGACCACGCCGTCTCCATACAGGGCGAGGTGGATCGCGTCTACCTGAACACGCCGCGCGAGCTGCGCGTGCACGATCCGCGGAACCAGCGGACGTTTCTTCTGCGCGCGGAGGGCTTCGCGGACACCGTGGTGTGGAACCCGTGGGCCTCCGGCGCCGCATCCCTGCCGGACATGGAGGACGACGAGTACCGGGAGATGCTCTGCGTCGAGGCGGCGCAGGTGGCAGAGCCGGTGCGGCTGGAGGCGGGGGCGAGCTGGACGGGCAGTCAGCGGCTTCAGGTGATCGGCTTCGTGGAACCCATACATCGCAGCCAGTCATCCTGAGTCATCCGGCACTGCGCGCACCGTGTGGGATGAAAGCGCAGTTCAACCTCCCCCAGGGGGTTGGGGGAGGTGCGAGCCTGAGCGAGCGGAGGGGGCGCGGCGCGGAGCCTGCCACACCTGCTGAAAATCAGTTCTGTTTGACGCGAGCACTCAAGGAGGCGGCAGCGCGTCGGTGAACGAGGGTGCGGACGTTACGCCCCCTCCTCCTCCGCCGCTTCTTCCGCCACCGGCTTCACCCCCCGGCGGGGGGCGATCCTGCGTCCCTTGACCCGCTGCTCCGCGGACGAGTCCGCCGCGGGCGCGTCCGCGGCCGGCGCCCCGGAGCGCGCGGGGAGCACGGGGAGACGCACGGTGAACACGCTTCCGGCACCGGGCTCGCTCTCCATCGTCAGCTCTCCGTCCAGCAGCCCCGCCAGCTGCCGCGCCACCGCCAGCCCCAGCCCGGTTCCCCCCGCCCGCCCGTCCGTCTGGTCCACCTGCCAGAACGGGTCGAACACGCATTCGGCGTGCTCCGGCGCAATCCCCCTCCCCGTGTCCCCCACCCGCAGCAGCAGCGAACGGTCCTCCACGTCCACCGCCAGTTCCAGCCGCACCTCACCCGCTTCCGTGAACTTCACGGCGTTGGCGGCCAGGTTCAGGATGATCAGGCGCACCTTGCCCGGGTCGGTGTGAAAGGGAAGGGGCCCCTCCGGGACGAGCAGGGGAAGGTCCAGCCCCTTGGCGGCCGCCAGGGGCTTGACGATCATCGCCGCCTCGCGGACGACCGCGGCCAGGTCCACCTCGCGGATGCGGAGTTCCGAGCGGCCGGACTGCTGCTGCGCGAAGGTGAGGATTTCGTCGATCAGCGTGAGCAGGTGGTCGCTGGCGCCGCGGATGCGCTCCACCTTGTGGCGCTGCTTCTCGTTCAGCGGGCCCGCGGCCTCCGCGGTCAGCAGGTCGGCAAAGCCCTGCACGGCGTTCAGCGGCGTGCGGAACTCGTGCGAGATGGTGCCCAGGAACGCCTTGCGGGCGCGGTTGGCCGTCTCGGCCTCGTGGCGCGCCAGGTTGGCCTCGTCCAGCAGCTCCTCCGCGCGGCGGGCGGTCAGCGTGGCCGCCGTGCGCGCCTCCTCCGCGGCGCGGCGCGCCTCTTCGCTGGCGGCGTACAGGCAGGCGTTGTCCACGGCCATGGCGCAGCGGCGGCCCAGGTCCTCCGCCAGCATCAG
>JAHWJJ010000017.1 GCA_019348475.1 Gemmatimonadota bacterium
CGGTCTAGCCCATGCCGATGATGATCGCACTCTTCGTGAGCATCGCCGGATCCATCCGCTTGATCGCGCCGAGCACCGAGATGCTGCGCCAGTACCGCGCCCCCGGACGCACCGGCTTCATCAGCCGCTCGACCGTGTCCACGTTGTGGGCGAAGATCTCCGGCTTCGCCTCCACCACCGTACGGACCGCCTCCTCGTTGCCCCGGAAGTCCGGCGTCAGTACCTCGACGGAGCAGCCGGGGACGCGGCGGTGGATCTCCCGAATCGTATCGGCGAAGACTTGCGCGCCGCCGTCAGCTAGCTCGTCGCGGTTCACCGAGGTGATCACCGCATGCTCGAGCCCCATCGCCTCCACGCTGTCGGCGACTCGCCGCGGCTCGTCGAGATCCAGCTCCGTCGGCAGCCCGTGCGCGACCGCGCAGTACTTGCACGCGCGCGTGCACACGTCGCCCAGGATGATGAACGTCGCCGTACCGCTCTCCCAGCACTCGCCGATGTTCGGGCAGTGCGCTTCCTCGCAGACCGTGTGCAGCCCCTGCGAGCGCATCAGGCTCTGCAGCCGCAGGTAGTTGGGCCCGCCCGGCGCCCGCACCTTCAGCCACTCGGGCTTGCGCGCGCGGTGGCTGACCGGTTCGCTGCCGTCGGGGCGCGGCAGGTTTACGGTGCCCTTGCTCTTGACGACCCCGTTGTCCTTGCCCCCCGGCGCGTAGCCGCGCTGCGGTGCCTCGGGCGCCTGGATGCTCATATTCCCTCAGAAGTGCGCGGGGCACCGGCCCCGCCCTGGCTCGTTGTGCGAACGCGGGGCGGAGCGCGCCCGCGGCTCCACCCCGTCTTGTGCGCGAGCCCGGCCGTGGCGCCCGCAATCCGTGGGCCGGGCCGGGGGTCATGCGAACCGCACAAGTTAGTTCGTGGCACGGCGAAAGGCAAACCTCGACCCTCCATTCTGAGCCACGCTCACGTGGGAAGACGCGGGAGGAAACGAACGGGTCGCGGGCTGGCTCATTCCAGATCGCCAGACACAGTCTGGAATGGGTGACGAACCCTGTCGTTCGTCGCAGTTCAAAGCGGTTGATCTTTCGTTCCCCCGAGTGCGTCGGGGCGAAGGCCCCGAGGCCCTTCAGGATCAGCGGTCCGCGAGAAGCCGGCGTGGTGGCGCAGGCGGTAGCTGTTGCCGCGGACGTTGACGATGTGGCAGTGGTGCAGGAGGCGGTGATGAGCGCCGCCGCCATCACCTCGTCCTGGGCGCTGAGCAGAAAACGGGAGAAGGAAGACGACCGCTCGCCCGTGCTGATCAGGGACAAGATCAGGAGCGAGTTCGACGTGTTCCGGTCGGGAACGACGCTGTACGACTGAGGGGATGGTGATACGAAAGCAGAGCGGCTGACTAGCCGCACCCGACGGTGAGGCAGAGCCCGGGGGCTCTTGTCGTCAGCCGCATACAAATACACCTGCCTTGTGCCCCACAAGCTAACCGCGCCCGCCCGCACTCTCAGGATGCCCGTCGCGCGCCGAATTCTGGCTCCGGCCCGGCTGCCGCCGTGCCCCGATCATCCGGCAGCGGCACCCCGGAGGGCAGGGAGGTGCCGCCTGCGTTCTCCACGGGAAAGTACAGGTTGCGGCTGGCGTGGCCCACGTACGTCTCCAGGAACGCACGGACGTCGCGCATGCTCTGCGCCTCCCACACGCACACCGCGTGGGAACCGTCGGGGGTGGGAAAGCAGTGGTGCAGCGTGAGGAGATCCGTCTGCGCCGGCAGCGCGTGCCGGACGGCCGACCAGAAGGTCTGCACGTCGCTTACGTAGTGCTCCACCAGCACGAACATCACCGCGCCTCCGCCGGGGTGGGAAATGCGTTCCCTCGCCGCCGCGGTACGCTCCTGCAAAAAGCGGGACCACGGCAGGACGTAATCGCGGCGTCCGCACCAGGAGCGAATGAATTCGCCGCTGGAAATTCGCGACGTCCGCCTTCGCGGACCGCTCCTGCCGCACGCTGAGAGAATGCTCAGCCCCGCGCACCCCTCGCCGTTGAAGGCCCGCGCAGTTTGCGGGGCCTTCCGCTGTCGTGGCGGCGGCTTCAGCCGCGCCGGCGCGAGGCTGCCGTGCTGCACCGGACGCCGAGCCCGCGCCGGAGCGAATGAATTCGCCGCTGGAAATTCGCGATGTCCGCCTGCGCGGACCGCTCCTGCCGCGCGCCGGGTGGAGTGCACATCCGCCGCGCCCCCGCCGTTGAAGCCCCGCGGGGTTTGCGGGGCTTTCCGCTGTCGTTGCGGCGGCTTCAGCCGCTCGCACGCGGGGAGATCGCGCACGGCCAGCGACGAGGCGCGGGGTCTCAAAGCGTCCTCCGCGAGCGGCCGCGGGAGATGGACCTGCGGGTCAGTCCTCCACCACGTAGGCGATGCCCCAGGCCCCCTCGCCGGCGTGCGTGCCGATGATGGGCGTGCCGGGCGCCGTCACCACGTCCACGGCGTCGCCGTAGCGCTTGCGGATCTCGTCGGTTACCGGCTCCAGCATCTCCGGCGCGGCCACGTGCATGATGCCGATGCGCAGCTTCTTCGTCCCCCTGGGCACCTTCTTCTCCAGGATCTCCAGCATCTTCGGCACCATGTTCTTGCGGCCGCGGACCCGGTCGATGGGGACCAGCTTGCCGGTGTCGTCCACGTCCAGCACGGGTTTGATGTCCAGCAGGCTCCCCAGCCACGCCTTTCCGCGCCCCACCCGCCCCGACGCCAGCGCGCGCTCGAAGGTGTCCAGGACGATGAAGAAGCCGGATTTGCGCCGCACGCGCTCCAGCTCCGCCAGGATGCGCGCCGGCTCCCAGCCAAGCTCGCCCAGCTCGCTGGCCTTGAGCGCCAGCAGCCCCTGCAGCAGCGAGCCCCCCTTGCTGTCGAACAGGTGCACGGGCACCTCGCCGGGGCCGCGGTGCTTGAGGGCGGCCTGGGCCGAGGCGTACGTCCCCGAGAGCGCGGAGGAAAGGAGCACCGCCACCACGTTCTCCCCCTCCTCCGACGCGCGGCGAAAGCCTTCCAGGAACGCGGCGGGGGCGGGCTGCGAGGTGCTGGGGTGGGCGCCCTGCTTCAGCTGGTCCACGAACTCCTCGGCCGAGATGTCCAGCCGGTCGCGCAGCACCCGGTCTTCGAAGATCAGGTTAAGCGGCACCAGGTGCATGCCGTGCGCGCGCACGATCTCGTCCGGCAGGTCGCAGGCGGTGTCGGTCACCACGCTCACCGGATGGCGGGCCAGCGTCATGTGCCCCGCCGCCGCGCGCGCCGCCACCGCGTGCTGCGCGTGCATGTCTTCGGCCTTGTGCGACGCCAGCCGGCCAAAGCCGCGCAGATAGGTGAACACCTCCTCCGGCTGGTCGGTGTGCACGTGCACCTTCAGCATGTCGCCGCTGCGGATCACCACCAGCGAATCGCCCCGCTCGCGCAGCCAGCCGCGCACCACGTCCTGCTCCGGCAGCCCGTCGCCGCGCACCAGCGCCTCGGTGCAGAAGCGGTACTGCTCCTCCGCCGCGTAGTCGGCCTCGGCCGCGGCGAACACGGCGGGCTCGGCGTCGTACTCCGGCGTCTCGTCCAGCGCCACCAGCGGGTCCCCCGAAAGGTAGCCGGAGATCCCCTCCAGGATGTGGACGAACCCCTTGGCCCCCGCGTCCACCACCCCGCGCGCCTTGAGGACGGGGAGCAGCTCGGGGGTGTTGGCCAGCGCCTCGCGCGCCTTTACCAGCAGCCGTTCGAACAGCACCACGAAGTCCGAGTCCTGCAGGCGCTCGGCTTCGTCGGCGATGGCGCGCATGATGGTGATCATGGTGCCCTCGACCGGCTTTTCCAGCGCCCGGTACACGTGCTCGGTGGCGCTGCGCAGCACCTGGCCGAACTCGCCCACCCCCAGCCGCGCGCGGTCGCCGATGGCGTCGGCCAGGCCCAGCAGAAAGTGCGAGAGGATCATCCCGCAGTTGCCGCGCGCGCCCATGATCCCCGCCTCCGCCGCCGCCCGGGCCACCGCGCCCAGCGAGGGGTCGGTGTTGCGGCGCAGCTGGTCGGCGATGGCCCCTACCGTCAGCGCCAGGTTGGTGCCCGTGTCGCCGTCGGGGACGGGGAACACGTTGATGCGGTTGAGGTCCGCGCGGTGCCGGTTCACGTACTCCGACGCCATGATCAGGGCGCCGCGCAGGCCGGTGCCGTCCAGGTGTGTGGTATTCATACGGAAACAGTAGCGTTCGGCGGGCGCGGGGGCCAGAGAGCACTCAGGTGGGCGGGTCTCCCGAACCGTGCCGGCGGCGGCTGGCGGCCATGGAGACGCCGCAACCTGCACCCCCCGCACACTCGCCTGCAAGGTGCGGGCACGAAAACTTCACGGTGCCCCCCTCGCGCGGACGGCGGCGGCGCGACAGCTTTCCGCCGCGGTGCCATCCCCTCGATCCAGCGAACGGTCAGCGATGCCCCAGCAGCACTTCATCGGCGCACACACCGTCGACAACGGTGGGCTGCACATGACGGCCCTGCGCGCCGGCAGCGCGGGAATGCGGGCGCTGCAGTGCTTTACCGCCATCCCCCGCTTCTACGGCGACAAGTCCAGCATCAAGCCCGAGCGGGTGGAGCGGTTCCAGAAGGCGCTGAGGGAGGCGGGGATCCGCCCCGAGCACGTGGTGGTCCACGCCGCCTACGTCCTGAGCGTGGCCACCGCCGAGCCGGACAAGTGGGAGCGCGCCGCCGCCGGGCTGGCCAAGGAGATGGAGCGCTCCACTGCCCTGGGCGTGGGCGCCGTCTGCTTTCACCCCGGCTCCGCCACGGACGGTGATCCGAAGGCCGCCGCCAAACGCGTGGCGAAGGCCATCACGCAGGCGCTGAAGGCGGTGGATGGCCCGACGCGCCTGCTGGTGGAGAACACGGCGGGCGCGGGAAAGACGGTGGGACGGACGGCGGAGGAGGTGGCCGACATCCTGCGCCACGTTCCCGACGGTGTGCGCGGGCGCACGGGGTACGGCCTGGACACCTGCCACCTGTTCGCCAGCGGCTGGGCCATCCACGAATCCCAGGCGCGGCAGAAGGAGATCCTGGACGAATGGGAGCAGACGGTGGGCGAAGCGCCCGGCTTCTTTCACCTGAACGACAGCGAGGGCGCGTTCGGCAGCAACCGCGACCGGCACGTGCTGCTGGGCGACGGCGGAATCGGGGCCGAGCCGTTCCGCTGGCTGCTGGCGGACCCCCGCAGCCGCGGGATCCCGCTGATCCTGGAGACGCCGCAGCAGAACTATGAGATCGCGGACGACGACGCGTCCGCCGACCCGTACGACCTGCGGATGATGGAGCTGCTGACCCGCTTCTCGAAGGGAGTGTAAGGTGATGCGATGGGCGTTCTCCGCCGCGGCCGTTGCGCTTGCGCCAGCCTGCATGGCCGCCCCGGTCCCCGGCGCCGCAGGCGATGGATCCGCGGGCGGCCCGGCGCCGGCCGTACGTCCCCGCGGTGCCAGTGGCGGTGCCGTGGAGCAGATGGTGGAGCGGATGAACGCGCACCGCCGGTCGGTGCACTGCCCGGACCTGGTGTGGATGCAGGGGGCGGCGGGCGCGGCGCAGGCGCACGCCGACGACATGGCGCGCCGCGGGTACTTCGCCCACCAGTCGCCGGAGGGGGCGGGGCCCGCGGACCGGCTGCGCGCCCAGGGCGTCGGCTACCGCGCCATGGCCGAGAACATCGCGCACCACCCGGGCGCTGCGCGCGAGGTGCTGCAGGGGTGGCTGGCCAGCCCGGGGCACCGGAGCAACCTGGAGCGGTGCACGTACACGCACCACGGCCTTGGGGTGCGCGAAGGGCGCTGGGTGCACCTGTTCGTCACCCCGGTTTCCGCGGCACCATGAGCGACGAGATCCGCGCGCGCCGCGAGAACCGGCGCCGCTTTCTGGAGCACCTGTACCGCTGCTCCGAGGAGCGGAGCACGGAGTACCAGGACGCGTACGAGGTGGCCGACGAGCTGGAGATCGGCCGCCAGGACGCCGAGCGCATCGTCCGCTACCTGGAGGACCACGGGTTCGTCACCAAGACCGGGCGCACGGGGCTGGTGCTGCGCATCACCGCGCACGGCATCGACCACGTGGAAGCCGCGGCGACGCGGGAGGAGGACGATTGATCCTGACGACACTGGCGGACTGCGCCCCGTACCAGGTGCTGGGCCCGCGCATCTCCGCCGGGCTGCGCTGGCTGCGGGCGATGGACCCCGCCACCTCCGACGGCCGCCACCCGGTGGAGGGCGACGACGTCTTCGCGCTCGTGCAGACGTACGAGACGGTGCCGGGGACGGAGAAGCGGCTGGAGACCCACGTGCGCCACGTCGACCTGCAGTACGTTGCGGACGGGCACGAGCGCATCCTTCACGCCCCCGCCGCCGCCCTCACCATCGAGACCCCGTACGACGAGGCGAATGACATCGCCTTCTACGCCGACCCGCCGTTCTGCAGTTCGCTGCTGATGCGCCCCGGCGACCTGGCGATCTTCTTTCCGGACGATGCACACAAGCCCGGCTGCATGGCCGGCGCCCGCCACACGGTGAGGAAGGTGGTGGTGAAGGTGCGGCTGGACTGAGGGTGGAGCCGCCGGCGCTGCGACGTCGCCGGCCCGCCCGGGCGGACGCGTGGGCGCGGATCGTGGAGCGGCGGCAGGCGATGACTCGAGATCGCCCGCGAGCTTCCCGGGGCGGTGGAGTTCGGCGCGCGCGATCGAGCCAATGCCGTTGCCGTTCAGCAGTCGAAGCCCCGCGCACTGTCCTCGGACGCGGGGGCGCCGTCCGGCGCTGGAACCCCGGCGGCCCTCTCCTGGCCGTGAGCGGCGTCAGCCCCATCACTCCATCACTCGATCACTCCATGACGCGGCACGCGCGTTGCCCATCCTCGCGCGTGAAGTGCGAGAAACAGCCCGTCCCTGGAGAACCGTGCCCGCCCTGGACCTTTTTCACTGGCCCCACTTCGAGCGCCGCAAGGCCCGGCGCGACGACGGCGGGTGGCCAACGCTGTCGTTCTTCTGCGAGCTGCGCGGGCCCGAGCTGGCGCGGCTGTTCGAGGACGAGGCGCTGATCCCGCTGCTGCTGCGCCTGGGCGCGACCGTCACCATCGGGCTGGTGGACCTGAGCCGCGAGCGCGCGGAGGTGGTGCGGCGTCTGAACGCGATGGGAGTGCCGGTCGCGGCGTGGCTGCTGCTGCCGGAGGAAAGCGGCTACTGGTGCAACGCGCACAACCCCGCCGAGGCGTGGGAGCGCTACGGCGACTTTCTGGCCTGGACGCGCGCGCACGGGCTGCGCTGGGAGCGCGTGGGCATCGACATCGAGCCCAACATCGACGAGGTGCGCGCCGTTCGCCAGCGGCCGCTGGCGCTGCTGCGGGCGCTGCCGCGCATCTTTCGCTGCATCAGCCGCAACCGCGAGATCTACCAGGGGCTGGTGGCGCGCATCCACGCCGACGGCTATCCCGTGGACGCGTACGTGTTTCCGTTCATCCACACCGAGCGCGAGGCGGGCACGGAGGTGCTGCAGCGCATCACGGGGATGATCGACCTGCGCGTGGACCGCGAGATCGCCATGCTGTACACCAGCTTCGCGCGCCCGCACGGGGAAGGCTTCCTGGATTTCTACGCCAAATTCTTTCCCGCGGTGGCCGTGGGCGTCACGGGGGGCGGCGTGGAGGAGGGGCTGGACCCGCCGCCGCCGCTTTCGTGGGACGAGTTCGCCCGCGACCTGCGGCTGGCGCGGCGCCACACCCGCGACATCCACGTGTTCAGCCTGGAGGGGTGCGTGGAGCGCGGGTACCTGGAGCGGCTGGTGCACTTCGACTGGTCGGTGCCCACGCACGCACCGCCCGACGCCATGGAGCGCGCCGCCGAGCTCACCCGGCGCATGCGGTTCGCGCTGCGCGCGCTGGACCGTCCGCACGTGGCCTCGCTGGCCGCCACCGCCGCCGTCGTGGTGCCCATCGGCGTGCTGGGCCTGGCCGTCCACCTGCTCGGCCGCAAGAACGGCGACGCGCCGGACCCGGAGCCGCCGGACGCGAACGCCCAGGCGGAGGCGGAGGCGGCCCCGCTCTCATCCTGACTCCAGACCCGACAGGCTGATTCCTGAGCCGGCTGCGCTGACCCTGTGGAACGGACCGCAGTTCAACCTCCCCCACGCGTCTGGGGGGAGGTGCGAGCCTGAGCGAGCGAGGGGGCGCGGCGCGGTCCGGCCATTCCTGCTCAATTTTGACCGTGCATCTTCACACGCCGCAACCGCCCTCCGCCGTCGAAGGCGGGTCCAGCCACCCCGGCGGCAGGTCATCCACCGTGTCCACGTCCGTCAGGACCTCCAGCAGCGCCGGCGCCACGCCCGCGGCGGCCAGGCGCTCCAGCGTCGTGCGCAGCACGTGCGGCGTGCTCCATTCCATCGCCTCGAACGGCCCGTCCACCATCCCGCGCAGCCCCAGCAGGTAATATCCCCCGTCGCGCGCCGGGCCGATCACGGCGGGATGCGCATCCAGCAGATCGAAGGCCCGGCGGAGCAGCGCGGCGCTCACCTCCGGCAGGTCGGATCCCACGATCACCACCCGCTCCGCGCCGCCCTCGAACGCGCGCGCAAAGGCGTCCCGCATCCGCGCGCCCAGGTCGCCCTCCGCCTGCGGAAGGTACAGGGGGCCGTCCCCCAGCCACGCGCGCACGGCATCGCCCGCCTCCGCCGGGGCGTAGTGGACGCGCACCGCCACGCCGTCGGCAGCCAGGGCGCGGACCTCGGCGAGAGTGTGCTCGGCCAGACGGCGGTAGATGCGGAGCGCCGCCTGGTCACCGGCCGCGGCGGCAAGGCGCGTCTTGACGCGGCCCGCGACCGGCGCGCGGACGAACACCAGCACCGCGCGGCGCGGCGGGCGTGGCTTGCTCCGTGCAGAGGCGCCGGAAACATTTTGTGAGCTGAAACCCTGGGATGTCACGCCGGATGTCGAGAAGTGATGACGGGGCGCGGTGGCGCCTGGCGGGAGTGGCGGCGGCTTCTGCCGGGCTGGTGGGGGTGGCGTGGATGGCGGACGTGGCGCGGCGCCGGCGCGAGGCGCGCCGGCTGCACCGGCGGATGGTGGACCTGCTGCTGAACGCGCTGTATGCCGGCGACCCCGTGACCGCGCGCCACAGCCGCCGCGTCGCGGACCTCAGCTTTGCGCTGGCCGAGGCGGTAGGGATGCGCGGGCGCGATCTGCACACCCTGCGCGTGGCCGCCCTGCTGCACGACATGGGAAAGATCGACGACCGCTTCTTTCACATCGTCCACTCGCGCACCCCGCTGAGCGAGGCGGAGCGCGCGCAGATCAAGAACCACCCGCACGAGAGCGCGCACATCCTTGCGCCGCTGGAGGCGGAGCATCCCGGCATCACGCAGATCGTCTCCACGCACCACGAGTGCTGGGACGGCAGCGGCTACCCGCACGGGCTGCAGGAGCTGGAGATTCCGCTGGAGGCGCGCATCATTGCCGTGGCCGACGCTTTCGACGCCATGACCCAGCCGCGCAAGTACCGCGAGGCCATGCCGGTGGACGACGCGCTCAGGGCACTGCGCGAGGGCGCCGGGTCGCAGTTCGACCCCGCGCTGGTGCACCTGGCGGAGGCCGAGCCCGTCCGCGCGGTGTGGGAGCAGATCGTGAACCGGGACGTTTTTGGCGAGGGGTGCGAGGCGGACGAAGCCGCCGGAGGTGCGGAGGAGAAGGCGACCGCCGCGGCCGATTGATCGGTTCGTGAACCTTCGTTCGCTAATGATCGTTCACCAACTCGCTCACAGTCCGGTGGGGTGGTCGATGAAGCTCCACTCGATCCCAAACTGCTGCTCAAGGTGCCGCCCCAGTGAGCGAACCCCAAAGGTCTCCGTGGCGTAGTGCCCGCCCAGCAGCAGGTTCACGCCGCCCTCTTCGGCGTCGAAAAAGTTGTGGTGCGCGCCCTCGCCGCTGACGAACGCGTCCAGGCCCATGCGCGCGGCGGCCGCCGTCTCGCCGCCCGCCCCGCCGGTGATCACGCCCACGGTGCGCACGCGCTCAGGGCCGCCCGGCACCATCTTCACGTGGCCGCCCAGCAGCGCATCCAGCCGCGCGCACAGCGCTTCGCGGCGGATGTCGATCTCTCCCCACACCCCAAGGGGAGCGCCCCTGTACTCGCCGAACGCGCCGCGGATCTGCACCCCCAGCTCGCGCGCCAGCACGGCGTTGTTCCCCACCTCCGGGTGTACGTCCAGGGGCAGGTGCGCGGCATAGAGCCCCACGTCGGCGTCCAGCAGCGCCTTCAGCCGGCGGTAGCGGCGCCCGGTGACGGGCTGGTTGCCGTCCCAGAACAGACCGTGGTGCACCAGCAGCAGGTCCGCCCCCTGGCGCACCGCCGCGTCCACCGTGTGCTGCACCGCGTCCACCGCCACGGCGATCCGGCGCACCTCGCCGCGGCCGCAGTGCACCTGCAGCCCGTTCACCGCGTTGCCGTAGTCGGGCACCTCGCGGATGCGCAGAAAGGTGTCCAGGTAGTCGACCAGGGCGCGAAAGTCCACGGCGTTCAAAGGGTTGCGCGTCGTATCCACAAAATTGTGGAGAACTCGGGTGGAAAACAGGGCACCCATACTGTGGAAAACAGCCAAACCGTTGGCGTGCAACGACTTGGCTGCCCCTGTTCAAGGTGTGGATAAACCCTGTAATTCTGTGGAGTTCTCCACGCGGGCCGGCGCGGGAAGGGCCAGCGACTCGCCGCCGTCCAGCATCTGGACCTGCCCGCTGAAGCGGCACCCCTCCTCCAGCTTCAGGTGCTTGGCGAGGGCGCGGATCTGCCCCTCAATGTCGCAGGTGGCCAGCAGCTCCAGGCGGCTCTCGGCCACCACCGTGCCGCGCACCGTCCCGCCGATGACGGCGTCCTGGGTCACAACGTCGCCCATCACCTGACCGCCGCTGGCGATGATCACCGTCTTCCCGGCGCGCACCGTCCCCTCGATTCGGCCCTCGACGCGGACCGTTCCGTCGGTGCTCACGTCGCCGACGATGCTCATCTCGGGCCCGATAATCGACGTCACGGCCTCGTTGCCCGTTCCGCGCGGCGGCACCGTACGCTCGCCGCTCTTCTTCCCACCCAGCATCTCGTCCCTCAGTTCGGGTTGTGGATCAGGGCGCTGGGGTCCACCGGGCGCCCGTCCTTGCGGATCTCGAAGTGCAGGTGCGGCGCCGTCGACACGCCGGTGCTCCCGCTGAGGGCGATCACCCGCCCCTGGTGCACGGGCTCGCGCGCCTGCACCAGGAGGGACGATGCGTGCGCGTACAGCGACTCGTACCCCTCGGGGTGCGCGATGCGCACGAACCTGCCGTACACGCTGTCCTCGCCCACCTCGGCCACGGTGCCGCCGCCGGAGGCCAGGATCTGCGATCCCGACGCCACCGCGATGTCCATGCCCGGGTGGCTGCCGCGGATGCGCGCCAGGTGCCCGCGCGTCACGAACCCCGGCGCCGCGAGCGGCCAGCCGCGGGGCAGGGAAGAGCGCGGCCGGGCGGCGGCGGACTCCGGCTGCGCGTCCGCGGGGGGATCGGCCGCCTCGGCGCTCGCCGCCGGCGCCGCGGGATCGATGGCCGGCAGGGAAGCCGAGTCCGCGCCGAGCATCGAGCGGACCTTGGCGTATTCCGCGGAGAGCCGCTCCACCGTCTCGCCCAGCTCGCGCACGCGCACGCGGTCGCGGCGCAGCTCGCGCACCTCGGCGGTCAGCCCGGGCACGCGCGCCGCCTGCGCCGCCAGCCAGAACCACGACCCCGCCATCAGCAGCAGCACGAACGCCAGCACCCCGGCCCCGGTCAGCATCGCCCTCACGCGCCGATAACTCAGCTCGTACGAGCGGGTGCTGCCGGGGTCGCGGCCGTGCGGAATCCAGATGAAGGTCATCTGCCGGTCGTCGTCGCGAGGCATGGAGTGCGTGAGTGCGTGAGTGCGAAAGTGCGAAAGTGGGGCGGCATCACTCAAAGAATACACCAGCAACGAGTGCGAGTCCGCCGGAGCGGGGGATCACTACCGCACTGACGCACTCACGCACTCACGCACTATCTCCTGGCTTCCGAGCCCAGGAGCAGCTCCAGGACGCGGTCGAAGTCGTCCGGGTTCAGGAACGGGATCTCGATGCGGCCGGCGCTCCCCCCCTGCACGCGAATGCGCACCTGCGTGCCGAACGCGCGCTGCAGCTCCCCCTCCAGGTGCCGCAGGTGCGCGTCGCCGCGCGTGGGCTCGAGGGGCGCGGCCCCGGCCTTCGGCGCCGGACGGCGGTCGCGCACCCGCTCTTCCACCGCGCGCACCGTCATTCCCGTGTCTGCGGCCGTCCGCGCCAGGTCCGCCATCTCGCGCTCATCCTCCAGCCCCAGCAGCGCACGGGCGTGGCCCATCAGCAGCTTTCCTTCGTCCAGCAGCCGGTGCACGGACGCGGGAAGCGAGAGCAGGCGCAGCAGGTTGGCCACGGTGCTCCGCTCGCGCCCTACGCTCTGGGCCACCTCGGCCTGCGTAAAGCCGAAGTCGTCCATCAGCCGCTTGTACGCCGTGGCCTCTTCCAGCGGCGACAGGTCGGCGCGCTGCACGTTCTCGACGATGGCCAGCACCAGCATGGCCCGGTCGTCCAGCTCGCGCACCACCACGGGCACTTCGGACCACCCCAGCCGCCGCACCGCCCGCCAGCGCCGCTCGCCAGCCACCAGCTCCCACTCGGCCCCCTCTGCCGCGCCGTCTTTTGCGCGGCGGACCACCAGCGGCTGCAGCAGCCCGTTCTGGCGGATCGAGTCCTCCAGCTCCGCCAGCTGCTCGGGGGTGAACTCCCGCCGCGGCTGAAAGGGGTTGGGGGTGATGCGCGACGTGGGAACGGAGGTGACCGGCTCTCCCGCGCCGGCCGCCGGTTCCGCGTTGTACTCGCCGAGCAGCGCGCTCAGGCCCTTGCCCAGGCGGGGCTTTTTTGCCATGGCCATGCGCCTACTCCCCCGCCGCCATCGCCGTGGGCTCCACGTCCTCGGCGGCCGGGCCGGCCGCGGACGCCTTGCGCCCCTTGCGGGCGATGACCTCCTTGGCGAGAGACAGGTAGCTCTTGGCGCCGACGGAGATCACGTCGTACAGCACGATCGGCTTTCCGAAGCTCGGCGCCTCGGCGATGCGCACGTTACGGGGGATGGTGGTGCGGTAGACCTTGGGGCCGAAGTACTCCTTGGCCTCCTCCGCCACCTGCCGCGAAAGGTTGAGCCGCCCGTCGTACATGGTCAGCAGCACGCCCTCGATCTGCAGCCGCGGGTTCAGGTTCTTCTGCACGATGGTCACCGTGTTCAGCAGCTGCGACAGCCCCTCGAGTGCGTAGAACTCGCACTGGATAGGGATGAGCACCGAGTCGGCCGCCGCCAGCGTGTTCAGGGTGAGCAGGCCCAGCGACGGAGGGCAGTCGATGAGCACGTACTCGTACTCGCCGCGCACGGTGGCCAGCGCCTCGCGCAGGATGTTCTCGCGCCCCTTGCGGTTGACGAGCTCCACCTCGGCGCCCACCAGGTCGCGGGTGGCGGGGAGCACGTCCAGATAGGGGAAGTGGACCTCATGGATCAGGGTGTCCACCGCCGGCATGCCGTCGATGAGCACGTCGTAGATGGAGCGCTCCACCTCGTCTTTGTCCACGCCCAGCCCGCTGGTTGCGTTCCCCTGCGGGTCCATGTCGATGACGAGCGTCTTTTTCTCGGCCACCGCCAGGCAGGCGCCCAGGTTGATGGCCGTGGTGGTCTTGCCGACGCCGCCCTTCTGGTTTGCGATGGCGATGATGCGCGACACGCTCGTCCTCAGCCGAAGGATGGGGTGTGGGGGGTGCGACGGAATATACGCGCGCGCGGGCGCGCGTGGAAAGGTGGAGACGCGGCCGCGAGCGATCCCGCCGCGCGGCGGTGTTCCACGTGGAACACACCGTGCTCCAGAAACTCCTGCGGACGCGCGAACTGCTACGGGCGCGGAGGCCGAGCGCCGCGGAACGGGAGCCATGCGGAGCGAATTTCGCGCAAAAATCGCGTTCGCCGCGTTCCGCCCCTCCGAACGGCCCGGTGGATTCCGCGGGTGGAGATCGCGCGTTTATCGCGAACCTCGAAAGCCGCCCCTGTTCGGGGTCGCTTCGGGAATTCTCTCCCCCGCGGTTCAGCCGGGATCCGCCGCCGTCGCCGCGACGCGGTCCCGGCGCTTGCGCACCTCCATGACCAGGTTCTGCAGATCGCTGGGGCTCACCCCGGGGATGCGGCCGGCCTGCGCCAGCGTGGCGGGGCGGATGCGGGCCAGCTTCTGCCGCGCCTCGTACGAGAGCGACGCCAGCTCGGGGTAGGGAAGCGCCTCGGGAAGGGGAAAGTCCGCCTGCCGGCGCAGCGTCTCCGCGCGGGCGCGCTCCTTCTCCAGGTACCCCTCGTAGCGCAGCTCCATCTCCGCCGTGGCCAGCACCTCGTCCAGCAGGTGCGGCTCCGCCTGCGGCGCGCCGCCCACCGCGGCGGTGAGCGCCTGGACCGAGACGCCGGGGCGCTTCAGCAGCGCGGAGAGCCGGGTGGGTTCGCGCAGCGGCGATGAGCCGGCGGCCGCCAGCACCGGGTCCGCCTGCGCGGGGGAGACGTTCGTCCCCCGCAGCCACTGGTCCACCTCCACCGCCAGCCGCATCCGCCGCTCCAGCGTGGCCATCTGCCCCTCCGTCAGCAGTCGGCGGTCCGCCGCCAGCGGGCCCAGCCGCGCCAGCGCGTTGTCCTGCCGCAGCGTGAGCCGGAACTCCGCGCGCGAGGTAAAGAGGCGGTACGGCTCGTCCGTGCCCCGGGTCACCAGGTCGTCCACCAGCACGCCCACGAACGCCTGGTCGCGTTCCAGCACCAGCGGCTCGCGCCCAAGCGTGGCGAACGCGGCGTTCGCGCCCGCCAGCAGCCCCTGCCCGGCGGCCTCTTCGTACCCCGTGGTGCCGTTCACCTGGCCCGCCAGAAAGAGGCCGTCCATCGCCTTGCATTCCAGGGTGGGGCGCAGCTGGTGGGGCGGGTAGTAGTCGTACTCGATGGCGTACCCCACCTTCGTCATCCGCACCTTCTCAAGCCCGGGGATGCTGCGAAGCATCCGCAGCTGCACCTCGCCCGGGAGGGAAGTGGAGAGGCCGTTCACGTACAGCTCCGTCGTCTCCAGCCCCTCGGGCTCCAGGAACACCTGGTGCCGCGGCGCGTCGGGAAACTTGACGATCTTGTCCTCGATCGACGGGCAGTAGCGCGGCCCCCGGCCGGAGATCTCGCCCCCGTACAGCGCGGAGTCGTGCAGGTGGCCGTGCACCAGGTCGCGCAGCGGCTCGCCGGTCCAGGTGATCCAGCAGGGAAGCTGCGGCAGCAGAGGCGCGCGCTCCCACACCGAAAGGCGGTAGTCCGGGTTCTCCCCCGGCTGCACTTCGGTCCGGGAGTAATCGACCGAGCGCCCGTCGACGCGGGGGGGCGTGCCGGTCTTGAAGCGCGCCACCTCAAGCCCCAGCGCCTCCATCTGCTCGGCCAGGCGCACGGAGGGCGGGTCACCCGCGCGCCCGGCGGAGACGGCGGGGGCAAGGCCCACGTGGATGCGGCCGCGCAGAAAGGTGCCCGCGGTAAGGACGACGGAGGGCGCGTGAAAGGTGTACCCCGACTCGGTGGATACGCCCGCCACGCGGCCGCCGTCCAGCACCAGCGCCCCCACCATCCCCTGCACCAGGTGCAGGTTGGCCAGGCGCTCCAGGAGCATCCGCGCGGCGCGGGGATACAGCCCGCGGTCGCACTGCGCGCGCGGCGCCCAGACCGCGGGGCCCCTGGAGCGGTTGAGCATGCGGAACTGGATGCGGGCGCGATCCGTGGCCATCCCCATCACCCCGCCCAGGGCGTCGACCTCGCGCACCACCGTGCCCTTGGCCACGCCCCCGATGGCGGGGTTGCAGCTCATCTGCCCGATCCCCTCCAGGTTGGGGGTAACCAGCAGCGTGCGCGCGCCGATGCGGGCGGACGCCGCCGCGGCCTCCACCCCGGCGTGCCCGCCGCCGATCACGATGACGTCGTACCGCGTCTCCATCCGCCCTGGCCGCCTCTGGGGGTTTCTCGGGGAGCGTCCCTGTACATCGGGGGGCGGGGGAGTGTTCCACGTGGAACATCCAGGGAATAGGGAATAGGGAATAGGGATAGAGGGACGGCGGTGCGGCCCGGCGCCGCGGAGTTCGTGCTGGCATGAGCGCAGCACCCTTTCGCACTTTCGCACTTTCGCACTTTCGCACTTTCGCACTTTCGCACTTTCGCACTCACGCACTCACGCACTCACGCACTCACGCACTCACGCACTCACGCACTCACGCACTTGCCAGGGCCTACCCCTGGCATACGTGTTGCACCCGGGGGGGCTCCCAACTTCGGGAACCAGCAACAGGGAGGGGTAGATGCAGGACGAGCGGAACTCAGGGACCGCGGGTGGCGCATCCACCGGCGGAACCGGGAGCGGGCTGGGCTCCACCGGCAGCGGCCTTTCCGGTTCCACGGGCGGCGGCAGCGGATCGGGATCCACCGGCGGCGCGGCCGGCACGGCGGGCGGAACGGGGACCCTGGCGGGCGGCGGCAACCGCGTGGGAGGGCTGGAGGAGCTGCAGGAGCGCGCCGACCACCTCATGGGCCAGGCGGCCGAGCAGCTGGAGAACGTGGCCGAGAAGGTGGATTCCGTCGCAGGGCTGATCCCCAAGAAGGGCGTGGGCCAGCGCGCCAACAGCGCCGGCCACACGGCCGCCGACACCCTGGAGAGCATCGCGCGCTTCCTGCGCGACAACGACGTCAACTCGCTGCAGCGCGAGCTGGGCGGGCTGGTGGCCACCCGCCCCCTGAGCATGCTGCTCCTTGCCGTGGGCGCGGGATTCGTGGCCGGCAAGGCCCTGCGCTAACCGGAAAGGGGATGATCTCATGGCGGAACTGCACGTAACCCCCCCCGAAGGCACGGCCGACAGCCGCGCCGCGGGTGGTACCGATCCCGCGCTGGGCGACCTGTTCCGGCAGCTGGCGCAGGACAGCGCCACGCTGGTCCGCCAGGAGATGAACCTCGCCAAGGCGGAGCTCAAGTCGAACCTGAAGAGCGTGGCGCGCGACGCGGCCATGGTGGCGGTCGGCGGCATTCTGGCCCTGGTGGGCGTGGTGGTGCTGATCGCGTTCCTCGTCGTGGCCGTGGGCGACGCGCTGGACAACTACTGGCTGGGCGCGCTGGTCGTGGGCGTCCTGTTCCTGCTGGTGGGCGGCCTGCTCGCGATGAGCAGCCTCAAGAAGCTGAAGCACGAAGAGGTGGCGCCGACCCGCACCCTGGAGACCCTCAAGGAGGACAAGCAATGGCTGCAGAGCGAGATCAAGCAGGCACGCCGGGACCTGGCCTGAGCGGCGCCGGCCGCGACACCGAGTCGCTGAACGCCGGCACCTCGGGCTCGTCGTCCATGGGCGACCGCGGGTTGGGAAGCGCGGAGGTGCACACCGGGCTGCACAGCGGCGGCGGCGACGAGTACTCCGGGCTGCAGTTCGCGGGACACGAGTCGCAGGGCGGCGTCGGCGGGCGCCTGCGCGAGGCCGCCGAACGCGTCGGCGGACCGGTGCGCAACCTGGGCCCGCGGGTGAGCGACGCGGCCGAGACCGTCCGTGAGCGGGCAAGCACGCTGCGCGAGCGCGCCAACTCGGCGCTGGAAAAGCGCGGCGTGCTCGACCGCCTGCGCGAGAACCCGCTCCCCGTGCTGGGCGTGGCCTTTGCTCTGGGCTTTCTGCTGGCGGCGCGGGACGATGACGACGAGTACGGGGAGTCGCGCCGCGGCCGCGCTCGCAGCGAGCTGCGCGACGCGCTGATGGCCGGCGTAACGGCCGGACTGGCGCAGGGCGCCCGCGGGTTCCTGAGCCAGGCCGGCTCGGAGAGCACCGGCTTTGTCAACACGCTGATGGACGCCTTCCTGGGACAGGGCGCCGGCGGCTCCGGCGGCGGATCGTCCTCGGGTGGCGCCGCGCGCTCGGGCGGCGGCTCGGGCGGCGGCGCATCCACCGCACGGGGCTCGGGCAGCAGCCGCGGCGGCTCCACGGCCGGGTCCACCGGACGGTCCGGCGCCACGTCGCGTCCGCCCAGCCACCACGAATACTGACGCCGTGGCGGAGGCCGGGTACCGCATGACCGGCCGGGTGCAGGGAGTGGGTTTCCGCTGGTGGACCCGCTCCCTTGCCGTTCGCCTGGGGATCACCGGCACGGTCCGCAACCTGCCCGACGGCTCCGTCGCCGTGCACGCGCGCGGCACCGACGACCAGCTCCGCCGGCTGCGGGCGCAGCTGGCCGAGGGACCCCCCGGCG
This sequence comes from Gemmatimonadota bacterium, assembly GCA_019348475.1. Classification (GTDB taxonomy): domain Bacteria; phylum Gemmatimonadota; class Gemmatimonadetes; order Longimicrobiales; family Longimicrobiaceae; genus Longimicrobium. The sequence goes on from JAHWJJ010000017.1 coordinate 18,327, forward strand.
CCCGCGTCGACTCCGTCGATCCGCTCCCGTTCTCTCCCGACGGCCTCTCCGAGGGCGAATTCGTCATCGCCCGCTGAATTCCGAACACCTCCCGTACAAAACCCGCTTTCGAGGTTCGCGATAAACGCGCGATCCCGAATCCAGGAGTCCACCGGGCCGTTCCGGTTGCTGGAGCGCGATAAAAGCGATTTTTGCGCGAAATTCGCCCCGGCAGCCCGGCGAATCACGCGGAAACAGCCGACGCGGGGTATCAGTCCGTCTTCGCCGGCGCGATCTGCGGCGGGGGCGGGGAATCGTGGGGCGGGGGACGGTACGGTGGAGGGAGGGGTGCTACTTGCCGACGCAGAAGGTGCCGAAGACGCGATCGAGCACGTCGTCCACGCTCACCACGCCGACCAGGTCTTCCAGCGCGGCGACCGCGGCGCGCAGGTGGGTCGCGGCGAACTCCATCGGCACCGCGTCGTCCATCGCGGCCCGGAAGGCGGCGATCTCGTCGCGCGCCGCGCGCAGGGCGCGGGCGTGGCGCTCGCGCGTGACCAGCGGCGCCTCGCCCGGCTCGCCCAGGATCCCCCCGAAGGCCCTGGACAGCAGGGCGCCGCGCAACTCCGCGAGTCCCTCGCCCGTCGCGGCGGAGACCGTGATGCTCATGGCGTCGGCCGGATCCGCGCCGCCGGCGGCGCCGGGGTGGCGGTCGGCGATCGTGCGGACGACGATCAGGCGCGCGGCGTCCACCCGTGCCATGAACGCGCGCTCGTCGTCATCCACCGCCCGCCCCGCCTCCACGCAGAACAGCACCAGGTCCGCCGCGGCAAGGTAGCGGCGCGCGACCTCGATCCCGATCCCCTCCACCCGGTCGGCCGTCTCGCGGAGACCGGCCGTATCCACCAGGCGGAACGGGTAGCCTTCAATGGACGCGGACGCCTCCACCGCGTCGCGGGTGGTGCCGGGGATGTCGGTGACGATGGCGCGCTCCGTCCCCAGCAGCGCGTTGAAGAGCGACGACTTGCCGGAGTT
>JAHWJJ010000018.1 GCA_019348475.1 Gemmatimonadota bacterium
ATCGTGGTCCCCGCGGCGGCGGCCAGCGGGCTGCCGCTGGAGCCGTTCCTGGCGGCGGCGCTCTCCGGAGGCATCGTTGGCGACCACGCCTCGCCGATCAGCGACACCACCATCGTGGCGTCCATGGCCGCTGCCACCGACCACATCGACCACGTGCGCACGCAGCTCCCCTACGCGCTGCTGGCGGGCGGGGTGGCCACCGCCGGCTTCGCGCTGGTCGGCGCGACGCTCTGACGCGGCCCGGGGCGCGGCTGCGGCGGGCGCGGCGCGGAAGCCCTCCGCGCGTACGTCTCCAGGAAAGCACGGACGTCGCGCATGCTCGGCCGCGGTTCCCCCGGCGCGTCCGGCGGAACCGCCCGGGCGCACATCTGTACCGGAACGCACGCATCGACCGACCCGGCAACCGAAACACGTGCATCGCATGCCCATCAGACACCCCGTGCGCCACCTGGCGCTCGCACTCGCCGCGCTGGTGGCCGCCGCGCCGGCGCCCGCGCAGCAGCAGACGCCGCCGCAGCAGCTCACGGTGGAGCGCATCTTCTCCGGCGAGTTCCGCCTGAAGGGGCTGCCCGCCATCCAGTGGCTCAACGACGGCCAGCGCTACACCTTCGTGGGCGAAAACGGCGACCTGATGGTGGAACACGCCGCCAGCGCCCGGCGCGAGGTGCTGGTCCCCGCCGCCGCGCTGGTGCCGCGGGGGGCCCGCGAGCCGATCGCCATCGAGGACTACCAGTGGTCCGCCGACGAGCGCAAGCTGCTGGTCTACACCAACACGCAGCGGGTCTGGCGGGCCAACACCCGCGGCACCTACTACGTGTGGGACCTGGACCGCCGCACCCTCACGCCGGTGAGCGAGCGCGAGGGGTGGCAGCAGTTCGCCAAGTTCTCGCCGGACGGATCGAAGGTCGGCTTCGTGCGCGAGAACGACCTGTTCGTCACCGACCTGGCCACCGGGCGCGAGACGCGGCTCACCCACGACGGCAGCGAGACCATCATCAACGGCACCTTCGACTGGGTGTACGAGGAGGAGCTGGGGCTGCAGGACGGGTGGCGGTGGAGCCCCGACGGGCGGCGCATCGCCTTCTGGCGCATCGACCAGTCGCCGGTGCGCACCTTCTACATGATCCAGGAGACGGACAGCCTCTACTCGCACCCCATCGCCCTGCGCTACCCCAAGGCGGGGACGCCCAACCCCACCGCCCGCATCGGGGTGGTGGACGCGGCCGGCGGGGAAACCACGTGGATGGACACGGGGAACGACCCCGAGGCGCTGCTGGCGCGGATGGAGTGGGCCGCCTCCCCCACCGAGCTGGTGATCCAGCGCGCCAACCGCATCCAGAACCGGGTGGACGTGCTGCTGGCGGACGCCGGCACGGGCCGCAGCCGCACGCTGTTCACCGAGGCCGACGCGGCCTGGGTGGACGTGCACGACGACTTCCACTGGATCGACGGGGGCCGCCGGTTCCTCTGGTCCAGCGAGCGCGACGGGTGGAACCACCTGTACGTCTACAACCGTGACGGCACCGTGGCCCGCCAGCTCACCCGCGGCCCGTGGGAGGTGACCCGGGTGATGGGGGTGGACGAGCGGGGCGGCTGGGTGTACTTCGGCGCCACCGAGGAGGGGCCGGCCGAGCGCCACGTCTACCGCGTGCGGCTGAACGGCCGCGGCGGGGTGCAGCAGCTGAGCCGCGAGCCGGGGACGCACAACGCCACGGTAAGCCCGGCCGGCACCTACTACCTGGACGCGTTCTCCACCCTCTCCACGCCCCCCGTCACGCGCCTGCACCGCGCCGACGGCGCGGTGGTGCGCACGCTGGTGGACAACGCGGCCGTGCGCGAGAAGCTGGCGCGGCTGGCGGTGGACGCGCCGGACTTCTTCACCATCCGCACGCGCGACGGCACGGAGCTGAACGCGTGGATGATCAAGCCCGCGGACTTCGACCCATCGCGCAAGTACCCCGTGCTGATGTACGTCTACGGCGGCCCGGGGTCGCAGACGACGCTGAACGCGTGGACGGGAAGCCGGTACCTGTGGCACCAGTCGCTGGCCCAGCGCGGCTACATCGTGGTCAGCGTGGACAACCGCGGCACCGGCGGGCGCGGCCGCGACTTCAAGAAGTCCGTGTACCTGAAGCTGGGGCAGCAGGAGGCGGCGGACCAGATCGAGGCCGCCGAGTGGCTGGCGCAGCAGCCGTACGTGGACCCGGCCCGCATCGGCATCTGGGGATGGAGCTACGGCGGCTACATGACGGCGATGGCGATGACGCGCCCCGGCGCGCCCTTCAAGGCCGGGATCGCGGTGGCGCCGGTGGTGGACTGGGGGCTGTACGACACCATCTACACCGAGCGCTTCATGCGCACCCCGCAGGAGAACCCCGAGGGCTACCGGCTGGGCGCGCCCACCAGCGCCGCCGCCAACCTGCGCGGCAAGCTGCTCATCGTGCACGGCACCGGCGACGACAACGTGCACTTTCAGAACAGCGTGCGCCTGGCGAACGCGCTGCAGGCGGCGGGAAAGCAGTTCCAGTTCATGGCCTACCCCAACCGCACGCACTCCATCAGCGGCGGACCCACCAGCGCGCACCTGCACAACCTGCTGACCGACTGGATCGTGCAGAACCTGTGAGGGGAGTGCGGGAGTGCGTGAGTGCGAAAGTGCGAAAGTGCGAAAGTGCGAAAGGAGGCCCGCTCCCGCGGTGGGGGGCGGGGCTCCGTCGCGTGCTCGTCGATCCCGGTAACCGGATTGCCGCGGATGGTTGTGAAATCGCCCCGGCGAACCCGTGGTGCCCGAGCGGCCGCACTCCACACCCGCCGGGGGAAGGCGTGCTGCATGGATGCGGGTGCGACGGCCGGAGGCGGACCGGATGGGATCGGCAGGATGCGGTCCCCTGGTAGAGGGATGCTGACGGCGAGGGGACGGGATCCGCATTTTGGGGGATGGGCAAGGATCGACGTGGCGCGGCGGGAGCCCGCCCGGGCACATCATCCACCCGATTGCGATCCGTAAAAGGCCGCCCCCCAGGGTCAATCCCCTTCAAACGCGGACGGGCGCACGGCGGAATGCCGTGCGCCCGTCGAGTTGTCCCGGAACCGCTTCGCGCGCCCTGGCGCGCGCAAGCGCGGTTCATCCCATCCGGCTTACTGGTGGATGCCCAGGTGGTGCAGGATGAACGCATAGCGGAACGCCGTCTCGCGCAGCGCGTCGTAGCGGCCCGACGAGCCGCCGTGGCCCGCGCCCATGTTGGTGTGCAGCACCAGCACGTTGTCGTCCGTCTTCATCGCCCGCATCCGGGCCACCCACTTGGCCGGCTCCCAGTACGCCACCCGCGGATCGTTGAGCCCCGTCGTCACCAGCATTGTGGGATACGCCTTGCGCTCCACGTTGTCGTACGGCGAGTACGAGAGCATATAGCGGTACTCCGCCTCGTTGGCCGGGTTGCCCCACTGCTCCCACTCACCCGCGGTGAGCGGAATGCTGGCGTCGGCCATGGTGTTGATCACGTCGACGAAGGGCACGTCGGCGACGACGACCTTGAACAGGTCGGGGCGCATGTTCACCACCGCGCCCATCAGCAGCCCGCCGGCGCTGCCGCCGCGGATGGCCAGCCGCTCGCTGCTGGTGTACCCCTCGCGCACCAGGTGCTCCGCCGCGGCGATGAAGTCGGTGAAGGTGTTGCGCTTGTTGAGCATCTTGCCCTGGTCGTACCAGGCGCGCCCCATCTCCTGCCCACCGCGGATGTGCGCGATGGCGAAGACCACGCCGCGGTCCAGCAGGCTCAGGTTGGCGAGGGAGAAGGTGGGGTCCGTGCTGCTGCCGTACGAGCCGTACGCGTACAGCAGCATGGGGCGCGAGCCGTCGCGCACCAGCGGCTTGCGGTACACCAGCGAGACGGGGACCATGGTGCCGTCGGCGGCGCGGGCCCAGGTGCGCTCGGTGGCGTACAGCGCGGGGTCGTATCCGCCCAGCACCTCGTTCTGCTTGCGCAGCTCGCGGCGGCGCGTCGCCATGTCGTAGTCGTACACCGAGAACGGCGTGACCATCGACTGGTAGCCGAACCGCAGGGTGGAGGTGTCGTACTCGGGGTTGCTTCCCGGCCCGGCGGTGTAGACGGGCTCCTCGAACTCGATCACGTGCTCGTCGCCCGTGCGGATGTCGCGCACGCGGATCTGCCGCAGCGCGTTGGTGCGCTCGTACATCACCAGGTGGTCGCGGAACACGTCGAAGCCCTCCAGCAGCACCGTCTCGCGCTCCGGCACCAGCTCCGTCCAGTTGGCCCGCGACGGATCGTTCTCCGGCGCCGTCACCAGCTTGAAGTTGTTGGCCCCGTCGGCGTTGGTGCGGATGACGAACCGGCCGTCCTGATGGTTGACGGAGTAGAGCACGTCCTTCTGCCGCGGCGAAACCACGCGGAACGGCTCAGTGGGGCGGTCCGCCGGCACCACCCACGCCTCGGAGGTGGTAAAGCTGCCGCTGGTGAGCACCAGGAACGCGTCGTTCTTGGTGCGGTACACGCCCACGCGGAACAGCACGTCCGGCTCGTGGAACACCATCTGGTCCTGCGTGGGACTGGTGCCCAGCGTGTGGCGGAAGATCCGGTCGGGACGGTGCGCCTCATCCGTCTTGGTGTAGAAGAGCGTGCGGTTGTCCGCCGCCCACGTCACGCCGAAGTGGATGCTGTCCACCCGCTCGGGAAGGATCTCGCCCGTCTCCAGGTTCTTCACCATCAGCGTGAACCGCTCGGAGCCGGTCGTGTCGACCGAAAACGCCAGCAGCCGGTGGTCGGGGCTCACGCTGATGGCGCCCAACCTGAAGTAGCGGAGGCCCTGCGCCATCTGGTTCAGGTCCAGGGTCACCTGTTCCGGCGCCTCCATGCTGCCGCGCCGCCGCGCGAAGATGGGGTACTGCTGCCCCTCCACCGTGCGCGAGTAGTACAGGTAGGGGCCCATGCGGTCGGGCACGTTCGTGTCCGTCTGCTTGATGCGCCCCAGCATCTCCTGGTACAGCGTCTCCTGAAGCTGCCGGGTGGGCGCCATCACCGTGTCGGTGTAGCGGTTCTCGGCCTCCAGGTACGAGATCACCTCGGCGTTGGTGCGGTCGCGGAGCCAGAAGTAGTTGTCCACCCGCACGTCACCGTGCAGGGTGTCCGTCCTGGGGATCACGCGAGCCACCGGCGGCGGCGGCAGGTCGCGCGCCGTCTGGGCCGCGGCGGGCGCCACCGCGGTCGTGGCCAGGAGGAGCGCCAGAAGGCGCAGCGTGGTCTTCGGCATGGCTGAGCGCAGGGATGAAGGGTGTGCGGAAAACTTAGCATCCTCACGATAATGCTCCAAAGCCGCGCGCGACAGGGGGAAGACGGGCGCACCGCGGAACGGCTTCAGCGCCGCCGTCACAGGAGATGGGCGACCGGCCATCGATGAACACCATCTTTCCATCACTCCATCATCCAGGGGTGCGCGCCTCCCGCCCTGGCCGTCGAAATCCGGAGCAACGATCACTCCATCACCCCGTCACCTGTCGATGCAAACGCGCGTCCCGCCGCCTTCCTCCGAAGCGTCCTCTCGACAGGACACCACGCACCGGCGGCAGCCGCGAGAGAAGGATGAAAGCCCCCGATCCACAACGACTTGCGCATCCGGTGCCGCGTGGCAGGCGGAATGCTTGTGTGGATACCCGGAAGTCAGCGCTCCGGCCCAGACGCGGAACCGCTGACCCCGATCCCCTTCCCCGCCGCGCGAGTACGAGCCGCGCGCTGAAGTCATAGATTAAGATGTTGCGGAGGCGCGGCCCGGAACTGCACGGGCCGCGTTTTCGCATGTCTGCGCTCAGCAATCACTTACGATCTACCGTGCACGGACCTTGCGCGCCTGTGGCCAATTCGGCGCGAGCACGTCCCGCCTCTGTCCGCTCCGATTACTTTGGGGGGCTGGACGGACGCTCCGGACGCATTACATTGGCTGGAGCGCAGCATCAACCGGAGACAAACATGCCCAAGCCGAAGCTACCGTGGCGCACGCTCGCACCCCCCGGTCCCAGCGGCCGTCTGGACCCCGAGCAGGTGAGAAAGGCCATCCTGGAAGTGAAGGCGCTCACCGAAGCCCGCGAGGCGCGAGCGAACAAGACCGTCGTGAAGGAGACGAAGCGCCGAGCGACCTAGGGAGCGACGAATCCCGCTTCTCGCAGCGGCCTGAATCTCCCGCGTATGAACGAAGCGTGTTCGTCAACTGCCCCTTCGATCCGGAGTATCGCAGTCTATTCCAGGCGCTTGTGTTCGCGATCCACGACTGCGGCTTCGAGGCCCGTTGCGCGCTGGAGGCGGAGGACAGTGGAGAGATCCGGATGCGCAAGATCAAGCGCATCATCCGGGAATGCGGGTACGGCATCCACGACATCTCGCGCGTGGAACTGGACCCGGTGAACGGCCTCCCGCGCTTCAACATGCCGCTGGAACTGGGACTGTTCCTCGGCGCGCAGGAGTACGGGTCCGGGCCGCAGACCTTGAAGCGGTCGCTGATCCTGGACACGGAGCCGTACCGTTACCAGAAGTTCTGCTCCGACATCGCCGGGCAGGACATCCGGGCACACGGCGACCAGCCGTCCCGGGTGATCGCGGCCGTGCGGGCGATGCTCAGCACGGCGTTGGACGGCCGTGCGCGCCTGCCGGGAGACGCGAAGATCCGCAGCCGCTACGCCCGGTTCCGGGGGGAACTCCCCTCCATCTGCCGCCGTATCCACCTGCGTCCGTCGGAGCTGCAGTTCGTGGAGTTCAGGTTTCTGCTGCGGGACTGGCTGACCACGCACCCACTCTAGTGCGCGTTCACTCCGCGTGCGTGGCCCAGGCCCGGGTGGCGGCCAGGGCGCGGCGCCAGCCGGAGAGCAGTTGCGCGCGGCCGGACGAATCGGCGGCGGGCTGAAACACGCTCTCGTCCGGGCGCGCGGCGTGGAACTCCTCCGGTGACGCCCAGAAGCCGGTCGCCAGGCCGGCAAGCCCGGCGGCGCCGCGGGCCGTCATCTCCACCATCGACGGACGGCGGACCGGCATCCCCAGCACGTCCGCCTGCAACTGCATCAGCCAGCCGTTGGCCGTGGCGCCCCCGTCCACGCGCAGCTCCTCGATCCGCACACCCGCATCCCCCTCCATCGCCTCCGCCACGTCGTGCGTGGAATACGCCATGGCCTCCAGCGCCGCGCGCACCAGGTGCGCGCGCGTGCTTCCGCGCGTCAATCCCACGATGGTCCCCCGCGCGCCGGGCTCCCAGTGCGGCGCGCCCAGTCCCGTGAACGCGGGGACGAAGTAGACGCCGTCGTTGGACTCCAGCGAGCGCGCCAGGAACTCCGTCTCCCCCGCGCTCTCGACGATGCGCAACCCGTCGCGCAGCCACTGCACCGCCGCGCCGGCGATGAAGATGGAGCCCTCCAGCGCGAACGCCCGCTCGCCGCGCGGGCCGCAGGCGGCGGTGGTGAGCAGGCCGTGCCGCGACTCCACCGGCTCGGCGCCGGTGTGCACCAGCAGAAAGGCGCCCGTGCCGTAGGTGTTCTTGCTCTGCCCCGGGGTCCAGCACCCGTGCCCGTACAGCGCCGCCTGCTGGTCGCCCGCGATCCCCGCGACGGGCACCTCGGCGTCGAACGCGCTCGCCGCCGTGGTGCCGTAGACCTCGGACGAGGCGCGCACCTCCGGGAGCACCGCGGCGGGAACGCCGAAGAGCTCCAGCATGGCGGGATCCCACGCCCCGCCGCGCAGATCGTACAGCAGCGTGCGGGAGGCGTTCGTCGGATCGGTCAGGTGCAGCCGTCCGCCGGTGAGGCGCCAGACCAGCCAGCTGTCGATGGTCCCCGCGGCCAGCTCCCCGGCCTCGGCGCGGGCGCGCGCGCCGGAGACGTGGTCCAGCAGCCACGCAAGCTTGGTCGCGCTGAAGTACGGATCGATCACCAGCCCCGTCCGCTGGCGCACCTGCGGCTCGTGCCCGGCCTCCTTGAGCGCGCGGCACACATCCGCCGTGCGCCCGTCCTGCCAGACCAGGGCGTGGTGGATGGGCTGCCCCGTCGCGCGGTCCCAGACGACGACCGTCTCGCGCTGGTTGGTGATGCCGATCCCGCTGAGCGCCTCCAGCCGGATCCGCGCCTCCGCCGCCGCCACGCGGGCGACGCGGCGGGTCACGTCCCAGATCTCGTCCGCGTCGTGCTCCACCCACCCGGGTCTGGGAAAGTGCTGCGTGAACTCGCTGTACGCGCGCCCGCGCACCTGCCCGTCGTGGTCGATGACCAGGCAGGTGACGCCCGTGGTGCCTTCGTCGATGGCCAGGATCATGGGTGGATCACGATGGGGTGAAGCGTCATCCCGCCAGCGGCCCGGCAGACCCGTGGCGAACAGGGGCGGACAGGCATGCGGGCCGGCGATGGGGCATCCGAGGCGTCCCGGTCCGCAGGGTTCGCGCCGGGTGGCACGTCCGGGCGCCCCCGCAGCCCGGCGAATGAATTCGCGGCTGGGAAAACGCGATGTCCGCCTTCGCGGACAGGTTCATCACGAGACAGGAGGAATGATGCGAAAGCCGTACACGCAGCTGTTCGTGCACCTGGTGTGGGCAACCTGGGACCGCCTGCCGCTGCTGGATCACGCGCTCCGGCCGCGGGTGTACCGGTGCATCCAGGCGGAGGCGTTCAAGGTGGGATGCGAGGTCGGCGCCATCGGGGGAATCGAGGATCACGTGCACGTGCTGGCGCGGTGCTCACCCGCCGTATCAGTGTCGAACCTTGTGAAGCAGATCAAGGGCAGTTCATCACGCATGGTTCAGCGCGAGCTCAGGCCTGGCGAGTTCTTCAAGTGGCAGGGCAGCTACGGCGCGTTCAGCATCGCCGAAACGAACATCCAGGCGGTCCGCCGCTACATCCGCCGGCAGGAAGAACACCACCGCACGGGACGTCTGAACGCGACGCTGGAGCGGACCGTCATTGACGACTGATCACCGGGACGGACGGCCCGGGACAAACGGGAGACCCACCCTTCGCACCGTCCACGGCCGCCGGATCCCGCCGCCTGCACGAACAGTCGGCGAAGGCCGACATCGCGTCTTCCCAGCCGCGAATTCATTCGCCCGGGTGGGGGGCCGCACCAATGGACGCGGGATCTCCCGCCTCAACCCGCCCGCAGTGCGCCGAACGCGTACCGCCAGCCGTGGCGCTCGATCAGCGACAGCATGCGCACGACGGGAAGGCCCATCACGGCGAAGTAGTCGCCCTGGATCCCCTGCACGATGGCGCTGCCGAAGCCCTGGATGCCGTAGGCGCCGGCTTTGTCCATCGGCTCGCCCGTGGCCGCGTACTCCTCGCAGGCGCGGCGGTCCAGCGCGCGGAAGCGCACGCGCACGCGCTCCAGCCCGCTCTCCACCCGCCCTGCGTGCGCCACCGCGACGCCCGTGCAGACCTCGTGCTCCCGTCCCGAGAGCCGCATCAGCATCTGCACTGCTTCGGCGACGTCGCGCGGCTTGCCCAGCACGTCGCCGTCGATCACGACGATGGTGTCGGAGCCGACCACCAGCGCCTGGGGCCGGTCCGCCGCGATCTTGAGCGCCTTTTCGCGCGACAGGCGCTCCGCGTGCGCCTCTGGCGACTCGCCCGGCAGGTAGGTTTCGTCGATGTCCGCGGGGACCGTCTCGAACTCCAGCCCCAGCCGCCCGATCAGCTCGGCGCGGCGGGGGGACTGGGAGGCGAGGACCAGGGGCGGCGGCGTGTGCGAATCCGGCATGAAGGATCAGCGTTCCAGGATCAGGGTGACGGGGCCGTCGTTCACCAGCTCCACGTCCATCATCGCGCCGAACTCGCCGGTGGCGACGGCAAGCCCGCTGGCGCGCAGCAGCGTGACGAAGCGCTCGTACAGCGGGATGGCGACCTCCGGGCGCGCGGCGTCCACGAAGCTGGGGCGGCGACCCCTGCGCGCGTCGCCGTACAGGGTGAACTGCGAGACGACCAGCAGCTCGCCGCGCACCTCCTGGACCGAGCGGTTCATCTTTCCCTCCTCGTCGGGAAAGATGCGCAACCCCACCACCTTGTCGGCCATCCAGGCGAGCGCATCGTCCGAATCGGCCTCCGTGAAGCCGGCCAGCAGCAGCAGCCCCCGGCCGATCTCGCCGGTGACGCGGCCCTCGACGGTAACGCGGGCGCGGGAGACGCGCTGCAGGACGACGCGCATCAGCGGCGGACGCCCACCACTTCCACCATCGGCGGCGTCGCCAGCCAGGCGCCGGGGTCCGCAGCGCGCGCGGCCCATACCGCGTCGAAGGCCCGGCGCTCGTCCTCTGCCAGGTACCCGTTCGCCACCAGCTGCGGAAGGAAGTTGTCGAAGAAGGTGCGCGGCCACTGCCAGAGCGCGTCCCCCGGCCGGGCGACGCGGGCCAGGGGCGTGATGGAGACCACCTCCAGCCCCGCCTGATGCATCATCCGCGGGACGCGCGTGCCCACGTTGGGGTCGCCGCCGCCGTCGCGCCACGACGCGACCACGGCCTGGACGACGCGGTGGACGGCGGGATCTTCGGGCGCGACCTGGAAGGCGGCGTAGTTGGAGTAGTCGTGCACTACCAGCCGGCCACCCCGCCGCAGCGCCCGCGCCGCCCCGCCCACCACGGCCTCGGGCCGGCGCAGAAAGGTGAGCACCCAGCGCGCGTATGCGCCGTCGAAGCTCTCCGGCGCAAGGCTCAGCTCCTCGACGTCCTGCACCTCCACCGTGAGGTTGGAGATCCCGTTGGCCGCCGCGAGCGCCTGCAGGTGCGCGGCGAAGCGGGGCGACACGTCCACCCCCACCACGCGCCCCTGGCGCCCCACCAGCCGCGCCAGGTCCAGCGCGGCGTACCCCGGCCCGCAGCCGATGTCCAGGACGTGACTCCCTGGTCCGAAGCCCCCGCGCTCCCACGCAGCGGCGGCCTCGGCCGCCCACACCTGGTGCTGAAAGCCCAGGCGGCGCAACTCGTCGTCGTCGGTGCCCAGCAGGTATTCGTTCGCTTCGCGCATCGTCGGCCGGAGGAGGGTACGGGCGGGAAGATACACGGCGGGGGCGCGGGGGGAAACGGCGCTTCGGTGAACGGGTGAACGGGTGAAGGGGTGAAGGGGTGAAGGGGTGAAGGGGTGAAAGGGGGAATAGGGACAAGGGGACAAGGGGACAAGCGGACAAGCGGACCGGGTGCGCGGGTGAGACTCCGGTCGTCCGGTTGATTGTGCTACCGAAATCCGAACGAACGCCATTCCGAGAGGCGCCGCGCAGGACCCCGCTGCCGGCCATGGCCGCCTGGCGCAGACTGAGGAATCTACTCACCCGATCTGTTAGCCCGGGCCGTGCGTTGAACTCGCACCATCGGATTCCCCGTATTCGGTCATGAAGCCGATCCCCCCGGCTCAGGGATCCTCCCCCGGCGCTCCGCCAGGCTAAAAGAAACCGCCCCCCTCCGGAAACGCGGAGAGGGGCGGAATGGGCCATCCACCGGTCGAACCCGACGCGCGCGCTACTGGCGGCAGGGGGCGTTGGGGTCGGGGCGCGGCTTGTCGACCACCAGCCGTGCGTCGCGGTCGGCGACGGCCTCGGCCACGGCGCCCACCAGCCGCACCACGCGCGCCAGCTTTTCGAACTCCACGTACTGCGGCTCGTCCGTCAGCATGTGGTACTCGCTGTGGCCGCCGGTGGTGAAGAAGGTCACCGGAATGCCGTAGCGGGCGTAGTTCCAGTGATCCGAGCGGCAGTAGATGTTCTGCGGATGGTTGTCCGCGTCCATCCCGTAGTCGAAGGCGAAGCCGTGCGCTCCCGTCCGGTTCACCTCCTCCACCAGGTCGCCCAGCTCCGTCGACAGCCGGCGCGAGCCCACCAGCTCCAGGTACCCGGGCCCGCCGGCCGCCACGTCACCCGCCGCGCCGCGGCCGATCATGTCGACGTTCAGCTGCGCCACGATGCTGTCCAGCGGCACGGTGGGGTGGTCCGTAAAGTACTCCGACCCGTACAGCCCCATCTCTTCCGCCGTGTGCCAGACGAAGAGGATGGAGCGCCGGGGCGCGGTGGCGCGCGAGGCGAAGTACTGGGCGATCTCCAGCAGCCCCGCCGTGCCCGACGCGTCGTCGTCGGCGCCGTTGAAGACGGAGTCCAGCCGGGCGGGGCCCAGTGCGCGCAGGCGGGCCAGCTCGGCCTGAAAGGCGGCGCGGCTGGCGTCCGTCCACGCGTCCGGCTCCTGGTCCAGCCCCTGGGGCCGCAGGATGCGGTTGAAGGCCAGCAGCGAATCGTGGTCCAGCGGCTCGTGCGTCATCCCCACGTGGTCGTTGTGCGCGCCGATAGCCACGTACTGCCCGCGCAGCGCGGGATCGCTCCCCGGCAGGACGGCCACCACGTTGCGCGCGGGGAACTCCAGCGCGCGCTCGAACCACGCGCCCGTGCCGGTGGCCGTGCGCCCCGCCGCGCCCACCTGCGCGCCCGCGAGGGGGGTGCCCAGCAGCTGCTCGGCGGCGGCCGTCGTGATGATGAGGCCGGCCGGAAAGCGCGGCCCCTCCTCCACCGGCGCGGCCACGGCCAGCTCCGTGCGCGGCTCGCGGAAGAAGCCCGCCAGCCCCGGCGAGGTGTAGTCCAGCGTGGCGAAGGCGACGCCCGCCGCGTCCGCGTAGCGCTCGTACGTCCGCCCGCCGGCGTAGAACTGGCTGGCCGGCTGACCGTTCGGCCCCAGCGGCGCGGCGAACACCACCAGCTTTCCCGCCGCCGCCTGCGGCGAGATCATCCCCGCCTCGTCGCCCACGCGGCCGCCGTACACCACCTGCACCCCGCGCGCATCGAAGCGGTCGGCGAAGCGCAGGACGCTGCCGTAGGTGGGGACCAGCAGAAAGTCGGTGCCGAAGGCCAGTGCGGGGCCGCCGTCCACCCGCAGCGCGGCGCCTTCGGCCACGCCGCGCCGCACCAGCGGGACCTGCTGAAAAAAGGTGCCGTCCTCGCCCGCGGGGAGCAGGCCGATGCGCCGTGCCTCGGCGGCGATGTAATCCGTGGCCATGACGTTGCCGCGCGTTCCCGCCTCGCGCCCCATCATGCTGTCGGCGGCCAGCTGGTACACGCGGGTGCGCAGGTCCTGAGCGGTGATCTCGCCGGTGGTGGGGCGCGGCGCGAAGGTGAGCGGCCCGTGGGTGCGGGGCGCCTGGGCCGCCGCCGGCGCCGCGGCAAGGGCGGCCGCGGCCAGGGCGGCCAGACGGGTGCGGTGGTTCACTGGATGTGCCTTGCGTGTCGATGGAGGAAAGCGCGGGGCGCCGGACGGCGCCCCGCGGACGATGCGGCTGCGGTCAGGAGCGCGTGCGGGGCGCGGATGGCCGGGCCGCGGCGCGGGCCAGCGCGTCGGACTGGGTGCGGGCGCCGCGCAGCACCTCGATCGCGCTCTGCAGCTGCCGGTCGCGCGGGGCGGTGCGGCGGAACGCGGCCGAGTCGCCGTACGCGAACTCCAGCACGCGCGCCTCCAGCAGCCGGTCCACCAGGGTGGCGCCGGCGCGGTATACCGCCGGGTCCACCATCATCCCCCGCGCCTCCAGCCGGCGCAGCAGGTCGTCGCGGCGGTCGGACCCGGAGCGGAAGTCGGGGCGCGCGCCGGGCCCCAGGTCCACCGCCATCTCCTGCAGCACCTGGTTCACCACGCCGCCGCGGGTGGAAAGCAGCCGCATCAACTCGCGCTCTGCACCCACCAGCGAGTCCCGCTGCACCGCCACGTCGGGGGTAATGCCGCCGCCGCCGTACACCGCGCGCCCGGCGTCGCTGCGAAACACGGGGCGCTCGGCCACCGAGTCCGGCGGCACCTCTTCCAGCCGCCCCTGGGCGTTCATGCGGCGCTCGCGCTGGATGGTGCGCCCGCTGGGGGTGTACCAGCGCCCGGTGGTGAGCTTGAGCGCCCAGCCGCCGTCCAGCCGAAAGATGTCCTGCACCAGCCCCTTGCCAAAGCTGGTGGCGCCCATGACGACCGCGCGGTCGTGGTCCTGCAGCGCCCCGGCCACGATCTCCGATGCCGACGCGCTCTCGCCGTCCGTCAGCACCACCAGCGGCGCGTCGGGAACCAGGGGCTCGCCGCGGACGGCGTACGTCTCGTCGCGCGCGCCGCGAAAGTCCGCGCGCAGCACCTGCTGCCCCGGGCGCAGGAAGAGGCTGCTGATGCGGACGGCCTGCTCGAGGCTGCCGCCGGTGTTGCCGCGCAGGTCCAGCACGTACGAGGTGGCGCCGCGCTTGCGCAGGTCCACCAGCGCGCGCATCACCTCGTCGCCGGAGGTGTCGTTGAACCCGTTCAGCGGCACGTACCCGATCCCCTCTTCCAGCATCACCGCGTAGCCCACCGACGGCAGCTTTACGCGCTCGCGGACGAAGGTGCGCTCCACCGCCCCGGTGCCCGGGCGGTGGTACTGCACCTGCACGCGGGTTCCCGGCGGCCCCAGCAGCCGCTGCGTTACCTGCTCCAGGGGGATGCCCGTCACCCCGTCGCCGTCCACGCGCACCACCCGGTCGCCCGGCCGCACGCCGCCCTGGGCCGCGGGCGAGCCGGTGAACACGCGCGTCACCGTGGCCGTGTCGCGCACCAGGGTGATCTGCATCCCCACCCCCGTGTACGAGTTGCGCAGCGCCTCGCGCGAGAACGCCGCCAGCTGCTCGGGGGAAAACAGGTCCGCGTACGGATCGCCGATCTGCACCAGCAGCCCGCGCGCGGCCTTCTCGTACAGCTGCGCCTCGCCCAGCGAGTCCAGCCCCCGGGTGGCCAGGTGCGACACCACCTCGTGGAACATGCGCTCACCGTCGCGCCCGCCCCACGCCTGCAGGGCGAACCCGCCCACGACCACGGGAAGGACCAGCGCGCCGGCCACGGAGCGGCGCACGCCGCGCCTGCGGGCGGGCGGGGCGCCGGGCACGCCGGTGCGGCGCGCGGCGGGGAGGAGCGGTGCTCTGCGCATCATGGGGGGCTGCTTCCGATTTCGGCACGGCACCCGCTACGGCGGCGGGTGTCCGTCAATTGAAAGATCTTCCACCCGTCCGGGCCGCGGAAGAGCTGAAATGCGTTGATGCCGCAGTGGCTGAGCCGCGGGCCGGCGAAGAACGTGTAGTCCGCCGTGGCCACGGCCAGCGGGCCGTCGATGCGCACGTGCATGGAATCCACCTGCTCGTCCCACGCCACGTCGCTGGGCGCGCCCACCGCGCGGACGAACGCGCCCACCGAGTCCTCGCGCAGCTCGGGCCTCCCGTCCGGCCGCAGCAGCGCCGTCTGCAGGCGCGCGCCGGGGGTGAACGCCGCGCGCACGGCGGCGCTGTCGCGCGTGCGCATGGCGTCGAACACCCCCACGATCACGGCGCGGACGGAGTCCTCCGCCGTCCCCTGCTGCGCGTGCACGCGCACGGGCGCCAGCGCGGCGGCGAGGGCGAAGACGGCGAGCAGGATCGGCTTCATCGGCGAGACGGGGCGGATCGGGTGATCGACTTCAGTGGATGCGGGCGATGCGATCCGCCGGGACCGGCGTGGATGGTCCCGGTGCGCCACTCCACGCCGGACGAACGCGATCCGCCTGGCCGCGGACCGGGCGTGTCGAGCCAGCGGGAGCCAGCGATTCCGGTAGCGATTCGCGGGCAGGCCGTCCGGCCCAGGAGCGAAGAATTCGCCGCTGGAGAATCGCGAAGGCCGCCTTCACGTACTCCGCGGCCCGGCGGCGGCCGGCTCGTCTGGACCGCGCGTCCGCAACGCGGCGGGCCGGCCGTGTTTCGCCCCCATTCGGGCGGACGGACAAAACCGGGCGCGGCGCATACCCCGGAGCGGAACGGTTGATCCGGGTGCGCAGGGGAGTCCGCCCTACGAACGGCGAAGGTCCGGCACGGCCTGCTCCGCCTGCCCGCGGGGGCATCCCACGCGCCGGACCACTTCGCGGGGATCGACGTCCGGACGCGCCGCGCGCCCGCCGGCGTCCTCCGCACTTGCGGACGGCGTCGCCAGCGCCCCGGGCGCGGGCGGCGCCCACCGCGCGTCGGGTCCTTCCATCTGCACGGGCGATGCGGCGGGCGTGAGCCACGCCACCTCCACCAGGAACGGGCTCACCTCGCCCGTGAGGGCGGAGGCACGGGCCTGCAGCGCCAGGCCGGCCACCAGGCCCAGCGCCGCGGCGGCGGAAACGAGTGCGGGGGTGCGCTTCATCCTGCCTTCCTTGCAGGTGGGGGCCGCCGCACCGCCGCCCCGGACGGAAGGGCGGCGCGGCGCGTGTGCATCAGCCGATCCAGTACGCCGCCTTGACCAGGAACACGCTGCGGGCGGGCTCGGGGAACAGGCGGTCCAAGTCCCAGCCGGCGTTGGGGGCCTGGGGGAACGCGGCGGGGGGCGGCACACGCCGCCAGCGCCGCGGCGGCCACCCTATGCTTCGCACGCGGGAAAGGCATGCGTCGGATCTCCACGCAGAGGGTTCGGCCGGTGGATGGAGCCGGGCCGGGTGCTGCGTACGGCGGAACGGAAGTCAGATGCACGAGGGCGCCCGGAGGTTGCAGCGGTGCTGAGTAATTAGCACTGTCGAGTGCGCCGCGCCATCTTCATCCGTCCTTGCGCCGCCCGCCCGGTCCAGATGCCGGGCGGCCGCCGTACGACAGGCGTGCAACGACAACGCGCGACACCGGCGGATTTTGACGCGCGCGCCCGAAGGTGCCGGAGGGGAGAGCCGCAGTGCGTTGCGCCGGAACGGCTGTCAGTGCGTGGGCGCCGTTGCCGTGCGCAGGGATGCTCCCCGTCCGCACCCCCGCCCGGACGCGTCGACCAGACGGTGTACGGGCGCACCTGCTCCTGAGATTCAGGTGATGGAAGGACGCCGCGCAGCGGAGGGGACACGCCCGATTCCGGACTTCAGCGGTGGCCATGGCTTCCGCACGGGGACTTTGCCCACCCCGTGCAGGGTACGCCCCCGGGCGGTACATTGCGGGGCCGGTGCCGGGGGCCGTCCTCCCGGCCGCAGCCATCCCCCGCTTCCGACGACGATCCGCCCGATGAACTACGACATCGACGTAGCGCCCGACGAACTCGCACGGCTGGTGGTGCAGGCCGCCGAGAACGCCGAGGCGCAGGGGTACTGGACCGGCCCCGGCCCGATAGCGGCCGACGCGGTGCGGCACCTGACGCGCTTTCTGGGGCTGCTGCTGGCCGGGGACGACGACGTCAACCGCCACGAGCTGACCGTCTACAGCCAGGCGCTGCGCGGCGCATCCGGCGACGAGGCCACGCACGACGACCTGCGCGCGGCGGCCATGGAGACGATGGAGATGGCCAACGACCCCGACGCGCTGCACGCGTTTCTGGGGCAGACGCCGGACTACCTGCGCGCCATCCTGGCGATGGACCGCGAGCGCGGCACGCGCAACGCGGGGCAGGTGGTCACGGCCCTGGGCGGCCTGGGGGTGGCCATGCTGACCGCCGACGGGCGCGAGGCGGAGGAGGAAGACAGCATCTTCACCACGCATATGAACCACCTGCGCGGTGAGCTGGACGTACACGGCGTGGCCGCGGAGTAGTACGGCGCGCGGATTCGCTCCGTCGGAGGGGGGTTGCTGAACGCGGCTGCGGGCTCCTGAACGCGAACCCCGTCCTGATGGCGAACCCCGGTCGTTCGGAGGGAGCGCACGCACACCTCAAAGTGCCACGAACGGTGCGCGCGACAGGGACCGTCTGGCGGGCATCCGCCGCAACGGCCGCGCACCAGCACGGTTGAGTAGATTCCTCAGTCGGCGCTGAAGATGGAGGAAGGGCCAAGATCGCGCGCGCCTCCTTCGGAATGACAGTTGATAAGCCGGTGCAGCCCCGAATGAATGGGCACGACCGTCGGGCGGGCGTCCCGCCGAAACCAGGAGCCCCTCCCACCGTGACCGGCGGGAGGGGCTCGAACATCATTTCAGAGCGGGAGATCGCTCAGGGCGCGCGGCGCGGCGTGGTGGCCTTGTATTCGGCGCCTTCCTGGAACATCGCCTGGCGGCGCTCCACGATCACGTAGGGGATCAGAAGAAGGAGTAGCCCGCCCGCCACCAGCGGCACCAGCAGCGGCGGCCTGAGCCATGCGACGACGGACAGCACGCCCAGCGCCAGGTTGAACGCCACCACCCACCCGCTCACCCGCGCGTGGCTCCACCCGCTGCGCACGGCCCGCTGGTACGCGTGGTCGCGGTGGGCGGCGTAGGGCACCTGGCCCGCCAGCGTGCGGCGCAGCAGCGTGACGGTGGCGTCCACCACGAACACGCCCAGCAGCAGCACCCACAGCAGCAGCGGCACGCCGCCGTCGTTCTCCGACGCCACGGCCAGCGTGCCGAAGGAAAAGCCCAGGAACCCGCTTCCCACGTCACCCATGAAGATCTTGGCCGGGGCCCAGTTCCACGCCAGGAACCCCGCCGTGGCCGCGGCCACCAGGAACGCCACCGCCGCCAGACCCGCGCTCCCCGACAGCAGCAGCAGCGCGCCGCCGAAGGCGCCGGCGCACAGCGCCTGCCCCCCGGCAATGCCGTCGATGCCGTCCATGAAGTTGTAGAGGTTGGTGGCCCACACGATCCCCAGCACCGCCAGCAGCCCCCCGATGGAGCCCAGGTGCACGTGCCCGGTGCCGGTGGAGAGGAACGGCAGGCCTCCCAGCAGGAACACGGCCCACACCGCGGCCAGGCAGTGCACCACCGCCCGCACCCCGGCGTGCACCCCGCGGCGGTCGTCCACCCAGCCGATCAGGGCCACCACGCCCCCGCCCCCGATGAACGCGGCGGCGGTGTCGCCGTTCAGCACGCCCATGGTGGAGGCCAGCAGCGTTCCGCACAGCACCAGCAGCACGATGGCCACTCCCCCGCCGCGCGGCGTGGGAACGGCGTGCGAGCTGCGCCCGTTGGGCATGTCCAGGATGGCGTTGGCCAGGGCGAACCGGCGGATCTGGCCCGTAATCACCCAGCTCCCGGCCAGGCTCAGCCCCAGCACCATGAACAGGAACGAGTTCATGAAGCCGCTCCGCGGCGCGCAACCCCGCCGACGGCGGGCCGGACCCTGACCGGTGCGCGCAGGTCGTGAGGATCGGTCATCAGAATGTTTCTCTCCCCGTCTCAGGTTGAACCGCCGGCGGCCCGCCAGGGGGCCAGCACGCTTGCGACGCCCGTGCCGTGGCTTGCTCCACACCAGCCGCCCCGCCCCGTCGACTTCGGGCCGGAGAAGCGCGCCGGCGAGGGACGCTGCGTGCGGTCGATGGGGATCTCGGTCGCAGCACAACGTGCGCCCCCCCGGAACCCGGACACACGAGCCCCCGCGCAGCCCCGGCCCCCGGGCCACCCCCGCGCCGCCATCCCGCAGGATTGCCGCGAAGGT
>JAHWJJ010000250.1 GCA_019348475.1 Gemmatimonadota bacterium
CCCAGGACAAGCCGGCCTCCCGCCCCATTCGGCGGGCGGCCCCCGACCCGGAGGCGGGGCCGAACGCCCCCGGGCCGCGCGATGTGGTGGAGGAGGTCGGACGCGCCGCGAGGCAGCCGGCGGCGGCGGCGGGGCCGGCGACCGCGATGTTGCCGGAGCAGGGACGCGGGGGGGGGGCGCTTCCGGCCGCGCCGGGGAGGGTGACCGTCTCCGCCGGCGGTGGCTCCGAACTCCTGCAGGCGCCGGAGAGGCGGCAGGATCCCGGCCTCTACGCCGAGATCATCCGCGCGGCGGAGGAGATCGGGTCATCCGCGGACCGGCGCGCGGTGCTGGCGCGCCTGCTCGCGAAGAGCGACCTGAGCCACGACAACGTGGTCGCCATCATCGCCGCGACGCGGACGATGGCATCCGACACGGACAAGCGCGCCGTGCTGGAGCACGCCGTCCGCCACCGCTCGTTCCGCGCAAACCCGCTGACGCACGTCTTTTACGACGCGCTGCGCACCTTCACCTCTTCCACCGACCAGCGGGCGCTCCTGACGACGCTGCTTGAGGCGCGGCGGCTGGATTCCGCCTGCCTGGAGCTCATCTTCAAGCACCTGCCGCGGCTGGGCAGCGTTACGGACCAGCGGGTGGTGCTGACCCACGCCGTCCGGACGCAGCGCATCCAGGGTCACGCGCGCGAGGCGTACCTGGCCGCCGCCCGTGCGATGGATTCGGACACCGACCGCCGGGCAGCCCTTGCGGCCTTGATGGACCTGGACGACGCGCGCACCCCCGCGGCGCCTGCGTCGGCGCAGCCGACCGGTACGTCCAGGCACACCCGGGAGGATGACGGCCAGCAGGTGTGGACCTCGGTTCACCACGTGGAGGGCACGCGCAACGGCGTGCCCGTCGCGGTCGACATCGTGGTCACGGACGCGCTCTTCACGGGCGAGCGGTGGAACGTGCGCGGCTTTCGCCCGGGCGGCAGCCTGCTGGTGGAGGAGCGGGTCGGCGGCCGCACCCGGCGGGTCCAGGCCACCCGTGACGCCGCGGGGAACCTGGTCTGGTCGTACTGGGTGGATGGCCAGCCGCGCCCGTTCGATGCCGCCGCGCGCCGGTGGATGGAGAACGTGATCCGCGAATCGGCGGCGTAGCACCGGCCGGGCCTCGCGCAGGTCCTCTGCGAATCAAAGTGCTGAAATTTCACCATTCGCCCATCACCGGAACGAGGGGACATGAAGCTGACGAGCCGTATCGCACGCACGGTCGCCGTCGCGGCGGCGCTGGGAAGCGCCGCGCCGGCCGCGGCCCAGGAGCGCTCGCACATCACGCACAACAGCGAGACGCGGATCATCGACGACAACGGCAGCCGACGGCTGGAGATCCGCTCCAGCGGCGCGGTGGAGTTCAACGACGCGGGCGACTGGGTGACGGCCGTCCCCGCCGGCGGGCACCTCACAATCGAGGAGCGCGGCCCCGGCAGCGACCGCCGCATCGAGTTCCGCCCCGGCGACCGCGGGCCGCGGGTGAGCTACTTCGTGGACGGGCGCGAGCGCGCGCTGGACGCATCCGGCCGTGCGTGGGCGCAGCGGCTGGTGCTGCACGCCGTGCGCGAGAGCGGGCTGGGCGCGGAGCGGCGCGTGGCGCGCATCCGTGCCCGCGGGGGCGTGGACGCCGTGCTGTCCGAGATCGGAGAGCTCGGGTCCGATGTGTCGCGGCGCTACTACTACCGCGCGCTCCTGGGCGGGCAGCCGCTGAGCGACCGGGAGTTCTCGCGGGTGATGGACGACGTGGGGCGGCGGATGCGCTCGGACGCGGAGACGCGGCTGGTGCTGACGTACGCGGTGGAGCGGGCGGGCGACGGGGCGCTGGCGGCGCTGCTGCGCGCGGCGGAGGGGATGCGCAGCGACCTGGAGACGCGGCTGGTGCTAAACCAGGTGTCGCGCCACCACCGCCTGGCCGACGCGGCCTCGCGCGAGGCCTTCTTCCGCGCCGTCGGTGGGATGCGCAGCGACCTGGAGCGCCGGCTGGTGCTGACCGCCGTCGCGGACGCGCGGCTGGCGGAGGGCGCGTCGCGCGATGCCTTCTTCCGCGCCGTAGGCCAGATGGACAGTGACCTGGAGCGGCGTCTGGTGCTGTCGCGGGTCCTGCGCGGCGAGGCGCCGGAGGCGACGGTGCTCGCCGCCATCCACTCCGCCGCGCAGATGAACTCCGACCTGGAGAAGCGCCTGGTGCTCACGCGGGTGCCGTCCGCCCACCTGGCCCGGCCGCGCATCGCCGCCGCGTATCGCCGCGTGGCCGAAGCGATGCGCTCCGACGCCGAGCGCCGGCTCGCCCTGCGGCGCCTGGACGAGCGCCGCCGCTGAGCGCCCGCGAAAGGGAGTGAGGCTCGACACGGAGGGCGCGGTGCTGAAAAATTAGCATATTTGCGGTCGATGATGGATCGGCCGCGTCACGCCCGTCTTCGCGGGATGGAGTGCTGAAATTTCAGCAACGGCCGGTCGCCCGAGACACCGATCACCGAGACATCGTCCACCGGAGGCGAACGCCCCCGGGTCCCAAACACTTTTCCGGCAGACGCTGATGACACGTACCCTTTCGGCCGCCGCGCTCGCGCTGATCCTTCCCGCCACGACCCTCGCGCAGACGCCGGCGCCAGCCGTGGCCCCCGCCGCGCGCAAGGAGATCCGCGCGGTGCGCATCGAGGGCCGCGCGCCCGCCGTGGACGGCCGCCTGGACGACGAGGCCTGGCGGGCCGCGCCCGTGCTCGCCGACTTCGTCCAGAAGCAGCCCGTGGAGGGCGCGGAGCCCACGGAGCGCACCGAGGTTCGCTTCGTCTACGACGACGCGGCGCTGTACGTGGCCGCGCGGATGTTCAAGAAGGACCCGGCCTCCATCCAGGCCCCGGTAAGCCGGCGCGACAACGGCAACCAGGCGGAGCACATCTGGATCTCGCTCGACACCTACCTGGACCGCCGCACCGCGTACAGCTTCGGCGTGACGGCGGCGGGTACGCGGCTGGACTGGTACCACGCGACCGACCGGGAAGACGACGTGGACCTGTCCTTCGACCCCGTCTGGCAGGCCGAGGTGCAGCGCGATTCGCTGGGATGGACGGCGGAGATGCGCATCCCCTTCAGCCAGCTGCGCTTCAACGCGGGCGACGTGCAGACGTGGGGGCTGAACGTGGACCGCTGGAACCCGGCCACGCAGGAGGACGTGTTCTGGATCGCCGTCCCCACGCAGGAGCGCGCCTGGGCCTCGCGCTTCGGCACGCTGACCGGGATCGCGGGGATCCGCCCCAGCCGCCGCGCCGAGCTGCTGCCGTACGTCGCCAGCTCCGGCTCGTTCACCGCCAGCCCGGGCACCGGCAACCCGTTCGACGACGGCAGCAGCTTCGACGCGCGCGTGGGCGCGGATTTCAAGATGGGCGTGGGGCCCAACCTCACGCTGGAAGGGACCGTGAACCCCGACTTCGGCCAGGTGGAGGCGGACCCGGCGCAGGTGAACCTGTCGGCGTACGAGGCCTACTTCGACGAGCGGCGCCCGTTCTTCATCGAGGGGCGGCAGCTGCTGGCGGGAAGCGGCCCCGAGTACTTCTACTCGCGGCGCATCGGCTCCATCCCCGACCGCGCCTTTGCGCTCACCCCCGACGGCGACTTCGTGGACTGGCCGCGCAACAGCACCATCATGGGTGCCGCCAAGCTGACCGGCCGCCTGAACTCCGGCACCTCGGTCGGCGCGCTGGCGGCGGTCACGGACGAAGCGTCGGCGCGCGGCTTCGACGCGGCGGCACGCGAGTTCGGCACCGTGCTGGTGGCGCCGCGCACGGCGTACGCCGTGGGCCGTGTGCAGCAGGAGTTCGGCGCCAGCCAGTCCACCGCGGGCGTGCTGATGACGGCCGTGCGCCGCGACATGGACGCGGTGAGCCCGCTGGCGGAGCTGCTGCACCGCGACGCGCTGGCCGGGGGCGGCGACTGGAACCTGCGCTTCAAGGGCGGCGAGTACTCCGTCAGCGGGCACGCGGGGTTCAGCCACGTGGCGGGCGACTCGCTGGCGCTGCGCCGCACCCAGCGCTCCAGCGCGCACTACTTTCAGCGCCCCGACGCGGACCACGTGGAGTACCGGACGCGCACCTCCCTCTCCGGGTACACGGGGCGCCTGGCGGTCGCACGCAACAGCGGCCGGCACTGGCTGTGGACGGCTTCGCTCAGCGGGCGTTCGCCAGGGTTCGAGATCAACGACGCGGGCTTCGCCGGCCGCGCGGACGAGGCGTTCGGCTACCTGAACCTGCGCTACCGCGAGACGCAGCCGGGAAGCGTTTTCCGCAACTACGACATCGGGCTGAGCAGCGAGAACACCTGGAACTTCGGCGGGACGCGCACCTTCAGCGCGGTGCGCACCGACATGCGCTTTACCTGGAAGAACTTCTGGCGGACGACGGTGATCGGGTGGATCGACCTCCCGTCGCAGAGCGACGCCCTCACCCGCGGGGGGCCGCTGGCGCGGACGGGGCAGGGGTGGCGCTTTACCCTCGCCGGCGGCAGCCCCACCTCGCGCCGGGCGCGGATGAGCGCGCAGACTTCCGAGGGCGGGGGCGAGGACGGTGCCGCGTACCTGCTGTTCTACACCAGCTTCTCCGTGCGCCCCGGGCCGCGCTGGCAGGCCTCCATCGAGCCGCTGTGGAGGCGGATGACGGACCCGCGCCAGTTCGTGGGCTCTCTCCCCGGCGGCCCGGAGGCCACCTACAGCCGGCGCTACACTTTCGCCTCGGTGGACCAGTCCATCTTTTCCGCGGCCACGCGCGTGAACTACCTGTTCACGCCCGACCTGTCGCTGGAGATGTACATGGAGCCGTTTGCCGCTAACGCGCGGTACGAGTCGTTCGGTCAGCTGCGCGCGCCCCGCAGCGGCGAGCTGGACGGGCTGGGCGAGGGGCGGCTGGTCACGCGCGGCGGCGAGCACTTCTTCGTCACGGATCGCGACGAGGACGGCGACGGGCAGCCGGACCAGGCACGCATCGCCCAGGACTTCAACGTCCGCTCGTTCCGCTCAAACGCCGTGCTGCGCTGGGAGTGGCGGCCGGGGAGCACTATGTTCCTGGTGTGGCAGCGCGACCGCTACTCGCGCGAGATCTTTGGCCGCGACGTGGGCATCGGCGCCCTCACCGAGACCTTTGGCGGCCGCGGCGACAACTTCCTCGCGCTCCAGATGACGTACGGGATCCCGGTGCGCTGAATCGGGCGCGCCTCCCCGAAGGCGCGCCACAGCCGCTAGCCGCAGAGCAGGAGAGCCGGCCGACGAACTCGTCTGCCGGCTCTGCGATGCATGTTCGTGGAGATCGTCGAGTTCACGCGGAGGGTGGTAAGGCTCGGGCTGGAGGAAGACCTGCGAGAGCTGCAGAACCGCCTGGAGGCGGATCCCCGCGCGGGAGACCTGGACCCGGGAACGTGCGGCCTGCGGACGGTGCGGATGACGGATGCGGCCCACGGACAGGGAAAGCGAGGTGGCGCCAGGGTCCACTATCTCTTTGTGCCCAGCCCCCAGATCATTTACCTGGTGAACCTGTATCCGAAGCGCGAGCAGACCGCTCTTACGCCCGACCAGGAGCGGATGCTGTGCAGGTTGGCCCGGTTGATCGCAACGGAGTAAGCCGAGGAGGAATGCCATGCGGGATGAGGAATTCCAGGTCTTGCTGCAGGGGGTCAAGGAGGCGGTGGAGCATTACCACGGCCTGCGCAACGACCTGCGGACTACGATCCTGCCGAGGCGGCCGAAGCCGATGGAGGCCGCGGACATCCGCGAGTTGCGCGAAAGGACGGGTGCTTCGCAGGCGTTCTTCGGGTTGGCGCTGAACGTCAGCACTAAGACCATACAGGCGTGGGAGTCGGGCGCGCGATCGCCGGACGGGGGCAACCTGAAGCTGCTGCGGCTGGCCGAAGCGCATCCCGAGATGGTCTTCGAGCACCTGCACGAGCCGCCGCCGGGGCTCGTGCAGCCTGAGAAGCCGCGGCGCGGGCGGAGGCGCGAGCCGAAGGGGCAGCCGGCCTAGCCGGGTGCCGCACCGTGCGGAACGGCGGGCGCCCCGTGCACGCTGCTGGCTGGATGCGGATCCGACGGCCGGAGGCGGACCGGATGGGATTGGCATGATGCAGGCGTTCCTTGGCAGAGAGGATGCTGCCGGCGAGGGGACGGGATCCGCATTTTTTTGGAGGGGCAGGTATCAGGTGGCGCAGCGGGGGCGCTGCCGGGGCACATCATCCACCCGATTGCGATCTGGAAAACGCGGCCCGGCTGGACGTTCAGCAATGGAGCGGAGAAGCCCGGCTCATAGCGGACTCCACGCCGTGTCCAAAACACGAACTCGGGCACCAGTGGAAGTGGGTGCCAGAAGTTTGTTGTGAGGTCTGGCATCACTTGATGCGCCGCGACCGGGGCAAAGGCTGAGAAAAACACTTGTCGTAGGCTGGTCGGGCGGCACGTGCGGGAACGACGAGGCGCAGCCGTCGGCGGCCGTGGCGGAGAGACCTGGGATGCGCGGAGCAAACCGGCCGCAGGGGCTTGACCGGGGCGGGGAAAGCCTGTACTTTTCTCGGTCTGTCGCGCAACCCGTGGTTGGCGGCGGCGGGGACCGGGTGGTCCTCGCCTGTTTTTTCGTCCCAGGATACGCGTTCCCGCAAAGTATGCCGACGATTAACCAGCTGGTTCGCAAGGGCCGGGAGACGCTCGAGAAGAAGAGCAAGTCCCCCGCCATGCGCAACAACCCGCAGAAGCGCGGGGTGTGCACGCGCGTCTACACCACGACCCCGAAGAAGCCCAACTCGGCGCTCCGGAAGGTGGCGCGTGTCCGGCTCACGTACGGCACCGAGGTGACGGCGTACATCCCGGGCGAGGGCCACAACCTGCAGGAGCACAGCATCGTGCTCATCCGCGGCGGCCGGGTGAAGGACCT
>JAHWJJ010000251.1 GCA_019348475.1 Gemmatimonadota bacterium
CCTGGCCCACGTTCCCCGGCGCGCCCTCCAGCTCCGGCGTGTAGACGGTCTGGATGCTGTCGATCAGCAGCACCTGCGGCGCCAGCTCCGCCGCGCGCAGGAGGATGGAATCCAGCTCCGTCTCCGCCAGCAGCGTGACCGAGCCGGCCGCCTCTTCCAGGCGGTCCGCCCGCAGCTTGACCTGGTGCGCCGACTCCTCGCCGGAGACGTAGAGCGTGCGCTTCTGCGCCCCTTCCAGCCGCCCGGCCACCTGGAGAAGGATGGTGGACTTCCCGATCCCCGGCTCGCCCCCGACGAGGACCACGGAGCCGGGAACGATGCCGCCGCCCAGCACGAAGTCGAACTCGGCCAGCCCGGTGGCCCAGCGGCGCGCCTCCGCGCCCTCGACGTCGCGCAGGCGCACGGGCGCGGCCACGGGGCCCGCCCCGCGCGCGGATGGGGACGCGCCGGCGGCGGCCTTTGCGCGGCGGGGCGCGGCGGGCTCTTCCACCAGCGTGTTCCACGCCTGGCAGGCGGGGCACTGCCCCTGCCACCGGGCCGTCTCGTTGCCGCACTCGCGGCAGAAGTACGCGGTACGCGTCTTTGCCATCGTGCCTCAGCCGCCGGTCGTCATCCGCCGCCGTACGCCTCGTCGGATCTGCGCGTAAAGTTCTCGAAGCGCGTGAACTCCTTGATGAACTGCAGGCTCACGGTGCCCGTGGCCCCGTTACGCTGCTTTCCGATCACCACCTCGGCCTTCCCCTCCAGGCTGTTGCCGTCCTTGTCCGTGGGCCCGTAGTAGTATTCGGGACGATACAGGAACATGATGACGTCCGCGTCCTGCTCGATGGCGCCGGAGTTGTGGCTCACGATGCCGTCGGCCAGCCAGCACGCGGGCCCCGGCACCGTCATATCGAACACCTCATCCTCACCCTCCGGCACCACCGCCACCACCCGGTCCCAGAAGAGCTCGCTCTCCGCCCATTCCCGCACGCCCTCGTCCTCCACAAGCATCGCGTACTCCGCCCGGGCGGCCTGCGCCCTGCCGGCGTCGGATCGGCTCGGGATCACCGATGTCGCCGGATGTGCCATCCGGTGGTTGGCCAGCGCCGGCTCCGCCGCGGCCCGCGCGACGGCGAGGGTGTCCCCCGGCGCGATCTCCGACACGTGCACCCAGCCTGCCGGGCCGCGCAGGCGATGCTCAGCCGTGGCGCGAACGTGCCGTCCACAGGCCATCCGCACGCAGAACACCGGTTTTCGGCCGACCGACCACACCAGATCGCTGCTCGCGGTGATCAGGCGGCCAGACGCATCGACGCTCAGCACCTCGGGCGTGGTGCCGACCAGGTCGCGGATCGGTACGCGCCGCCCATCCGCCAGCACGACCACGGTGTCTCCCGTCACGCACTCACGAAGGTCCGACATCATGGGGCGCTTGTCGGGGCGCGATTCCACCGCGCGGGAAAGCTGGGATAGCGCCACCACCGGCACCTCCAGCTCCTTCGCCAGCGCCTTCAGGCCGCGCGAGATCTCCGACACTTCCTGCTGGCGGTTCTCGGACTTGGTGTTGCCCTGCATCAGCTGCAGGTAGTCGACGATGATCATCGACAGGTCGTCGCGGTCGCTCTTCAGGCGGCGCGCCTTGGCCCGCATCTCCAGCACGGAAATGCCCGGCGTGTCGTCGATGAAGATCGGGGCGGTATTGAGCAGCCCCGCCGCCTGCGCCAGCCGCGGATAGTCGTCGTCGCGCAGCCGCCCCGTGCGGACGCGGCCGGCGTCCACCCGCGCCTCGGAGGTGAGCAGGCGCTGGACGAGCGAGTCCTTGCTCATTTCCAGCGAGAAGAACGCGACGCACTTGCCCTCGGCGATCGCCGCGTGCTGCGCGATGTTGAGCGTAAAGGCGGTATTGTGCACGCACACGTCGTTCGACACGAAGTTGTGCGTTCCGGGCACGGTGAGGTCGTAGACCTGCCTGGGCCCCAGCGGCTCGATGGAGACCACCTCGTCCCAGTAGACGTCGCTTTCCGCCAGGGCGGCAAGCCCGGCGTCGCCCAGCGCGCCCGCGAGGACGGCCAGGCGGTCGCGGGAGAGCGCGCGCCCGCCCACGTGCAGGTTGGTCCATCCGCGGATCCCGGCGCGGCGCGCGAGCGAGGCCCACGACTCGTCACCCTTCGCCTCGGCGATGCGATGCCAGACCTGGCGCGGAATCAGGTCCCGGTTGGTCTGGTAGCGCTTCTCCCCGATCGCCGCCTCCACCCGCGCGACCGCGGCTTCCTTGCCGAAGATGCCGATCTCCCGCGCGAACGTGCGCAGCGACCGCGCGTCCGTCAGGTCGATCTGCCAGGCCGGGCGCCGGCCTCCGCCGTACTTCACCATCCGCCTGCGCAGGCCGGCGATGATCCCGAAGCGCAGGAGCAGGTGCTGGATCTGCCGCGCCAGTCGCTCACTGACGGTGGCGTAGCCGACCTGCGCCTGGCCACTGGCCAGCACCGTCGCCCAGCCGTCGGTCGCGAACAGGCGGTTCAGGAAGAGCGCGACCCCTTCGCGGTGCAGGGTGAAGATGGGCGCCGGCACCGTTTTGTCCGCCGCGCCCCTGCCCCACGCGCCCAGCTCGTCCAGCCACGCCACCAGCGGGTTGCGGTCGATGCGCGGATCCGCGGCGGCCTCGATGCCCAGCGCGGCCCCGAGCGCCTCGCGCCGGGCAGGGGCGGGCGCCGCCATTCCGTTGGTCCAGTGGCTCACCGATGCCGGACTGGCGCCGACCGCCGCCGCCAGCCGCCGGCCTTCACCGCGGGCCCGCGGCATGGCATCCGCCACCACGCCGGCAAACAGCGACCGCGCGGCGGCCGTCGCCTGACGATCGCGCCGGACGCTCAGGTACGGCGTCCGCGTACCCCGCGAGTCCTCCAGCTTCACCGCCAGGCCGCCGAACTCCGCCACCGCCTCCGAAAACTCGTCGCGCAGGCGCGGATCGGCGTTGGTGAAGCGGGGGTTGGTTCCCGTCAGCCCGCCGTCGCCGATCAGGTAGGCGAGCAGCTTGACCTCGCACTCCCGCATCTCGCCCGTGCCGAAGACGGGGATCTGCCGCGGCACCGCGACGTGGTCGCCTGGGGAGACCTCGCCCAGCGGCTTCCATCCATTCACCGTGAGGAACGGGTGCGTCAGCGTGGTCTCGATCTGCCGGCCCAGGCGCGTGGTGACGCGGAAGACCGGCTTCTCCCCATCGTCCACGAACGCGCTGGGCTCCGTCATCCCCAGCTTCCAGTCGGTGCCCAGCGTGAGCAGCCGGGCCTGGCGGCGGCGGTAGATCTCCTCGATCGTCACCACGCTGCCGTCCTCCAGCACGATCTCGGAGTCGTGCGAGAGGCACTTTCCCATCGAAGGACGCGCGGCGACGATGACCAGGTCGCCCTTCTGGAAGCCGGCCGTCATCTCGTCAAGGTCGTAGAACCCGGTGGGGACGCCGGTGACGGCGGAGCTGTTCTGCGACAGGAGCTCGATGCGCTCCATCGCCGGCCACAGCAGTTCCTTGATCCAGACGAAGCCCTTGCGCTCGTGCGTCTGCGCGATCTGGAAGATGCGGCTCTCCGCCTTGTCCAGCAGCTCGTCGATGTCGCCCTGGTGCGCGTACGTCTCCTGGATGGTGACGGTGGACGCCTCGATCAGCCGGCGCAGCACCGCCTTTTCGCGGACGATGCGGGCGTGGTACTCGATGTTGGCCGCCGTGGGCACCGCGTCCAGCACCGACGCGATGAACTGCAGCCCGCCCACCGCCTCGAGGTCGCCCGCCCCGCGCAGCTCCTCCGACAGCGTGACCGGGTCGATCACGTCCCCGCGCTCGAAGATGCGCCGCATCGCCCGGAAGGCGCGGCGGTTCCCCTCGCGGTAGAACATGGTGTCGTCGACGACCTCGATGGCGCGCGTGAGCGCGTCGCCGTCGATGAGCATGCCGCCCAGCACCGCCAGCTCCGCCTCGGCCGAATACGGCGCGGTGCGGTCGGCAAAGGGCTCGGGCGCGACCTTGGGGACGAACGGGGTTACGGTGGCCATCGATAAATCCAGTACTGCCGGGACGGCGCTACGCCCCGCCGGAGGGGCGGGACGGCAAGCTGTCCATGCTACGATTGGTTCAGAGAGCGGTGCTCAGAGGGAACCCGGTCATCCTGAGGGAGCGCACGCGCGCAACTTCAAGTGTCACAATCGCCTGCGCGCGACCGGAGGACCTTCTTTCCCTGCGCGTGGGCCAGGCCCCTCCGCAGAAAATCCAGGCGCACGGTTCAGTCCGGATCGCTCCGCGCCGCGCCCCCTCCGCTCGCCCAGGCTCGCACCTCCCCCGAAAACCCTGGGGGAGGTTGGACTGCGCTTTCATCCGCGGCGGTGCGCGTAGCGCCAGACGACTCAGGACGAGTGGGTTTCGGCCGTGCGAATCGGCAGACGCCCTCGTCAGGCTGCGTCCAGCACGTCGCGCGCGCGCTGGAGGTCTTCCCACACGCTGCGGACCCAGGCCGGGTGGCGCAGGCAGGCGGCCGGGTGGTAGGTCGGCACCAGCGGAACCCCGCGATACTGTTGCCTGGTGCCGCGCAGCTTGCCGATCGACACGTCGGTCCCCAGCAGCGTCTGCGCGGCAAAGGCGCCGAACGCCAGGATCACCCGGGGCTGCACCAGCTCCACCTGCCGCAGCAGGTAGGGGCTGCAGGCGTCCACCTCGTCGGGCTGGGGATTGCGGTTCTGCGGCGGCCTGCACTTGAGCACGTTGCAGATGTATACGTCCTCGCGGGCGAATCCGGAAGAAAGAAGGAGCAGGTCCAGCAGCTTTCCGGCGCGCCCCACGAACGGCCGCCCGCTGCGGTCCTCCTCCTGCCCCGGCGCCTCCCCCACCACCATCACGTCCGCGGTCTCCCGCCCCTCGCCAAAGACCACGTGCGTGCGGGTCTTCGCCAGTCCACACCGCGGACATCCGAGTGCAATCTCGCGAACTTGTGAGAGGACCGGTAGACTTGAAATTTCCTCCGCGCTCACATACGCAGCAGGGGCGCGGGGAGACGGCGGGTGCGGCGTGCTCCCCGGCACCGGCGCGCCGGCCCTGCGGTGCGTCTCCGGCTCGCCGGGGACGGCCCGCGGCGCGGCTTCCACGCGCGCGGACGGCGCGGCCACGCGTTCGGCGGGGGCGCGGGTGAGCGCGGGCGCGGGGGGCGCGTCCGCGAGGAGGGCGGCCACTTCGGAGGGGGAGAGGCGGTCCAGCACCAGCTCCTCCTCGCCCAGCTCCCGGCGCTGGCGCAGGTAGGCGCGCAGCAGGTCGCGGGGATCGTTCACGCGGCGGGCTCCGCCGCCGGCAGCAGCCCTTGGACGCGGTCCAGGATCTGGTCCGCCACCCCGGCCTTGCTCATCAGCGGCAGCGCCTGGTCCGGCTGTCCGGCCTGCAGCAGGACGACCCGGTTGGTTTCCACCTCGAACCCCGCGCCCGGCTCCGTCGCGTCGTTCACCACCAGCAGGTCCAGCCCCTTTCCCTCCAGCTTCCGCCTTCCGTTCTCCACCGCGTCCGCCGTCTCCAGCGCGAACCCGACGATCACCGAGCCGGCCCGGCGTGCATCGCGAGTCGCCCGCAGCACGTCCGCCGTGGGCTCCAGCTCGATGCGCGGAACGCCCCCGGACTCCTTCTTGATCTTCTGCTCCGCGGGAGTGGAGGGGCGGAAGTCCGCGACGGCGGCGGCCATCACCAGCACGTCGGCCGTGGGGAGCGCGTCGGCGACCGCGGCGCGCATCTCCTCCGCCGACTCCACCTTCCGCACCTCCACGCCCACGGGAGCCGGGAGGTGCGAGGGGCCGGAGACGAGGAGGACCTCCGCCCCGCGGCGCCAGGCGGCGGCGGCGACCTGGTACCCCATCCGTCCCGACGAGCGGTTGCCGACGTAGCGCACCGCGTCGATCGGCTCGCGCGTGGGCCCGGCGGTGACCACCACGCGCCGCCCGGCCAGCGGCGTGCGCCCCTCCAGCGCGCGTCCGGCGTGGGCCAGGATCTCGTCCGGCTCCAGCATGCGCCCCGGCCCCTCGCCCTCGCCCCACGCCAGCGGCCCCACCGCGGGCCCGGCGACGTGGTAGCCGATCTCCTGCAGACGGTGGAGGTTGGAGCGGGTGGCGGGGTGGGCGTACATCCGGTTGTTCATCGCCGGACACAGAACGACGGGCGCCTCCGTGGCCAGCAGCGTGGCGGTCAGCAGGTCGTCGGCCATGCCGGCGGCCGCGCGGGCCAGCAGGTTGGCCGTCGCGGGCGCCACGACCACGGCGTCCGCGTCGCGCGCCAGGCGGATGTGCAGCAGCGGGTCGCCCGGGGGATACAGCGAGGTGTGGGCGGGGCGCCCGGTGAGCGCCTCGAACGTGAGCGGGCGCACGAACTCCAGCGCGCCCTGGGAGAGGACCACGTCCACGGCGGCGCCCGCGAGGGTCAGCTCGCGGGCCAGGGCCACCGCCTTGTACGCCGCGATCCCCCCCGTGACGCCCAGGACCACGCGGCGCCCGCTGAAGGGGCGCCGCGGTGCGCGCGTCCCCGGCATCGGTGCGGCTTTAGAGGACGTCGGAGGGGCGGCGGCGCTGCGTAAGGTGGAACCGGGCCGTGCCGTTGCGCACCTCTTCCAGCGCCGTGGTCGTAAGCTTTTCGCGCGGCTCGTCGCTCGCCCCGGAGACGGTGGGGTCCTCCATCAGCTCGTTGCGGCGCAGTTCGTTCAGGTTGCGCGCCATCTTGGCCGCCACCAGCACGCCCAGGTACTTGCTTCCCGTGTGGCGGGCCGCCTGGCCCGGAGTCACCACTCGCATGGAACCGCTCCTACTCTAGGATGATCCCGGACGCCCGCCCTCGGGCGATACGTCCACGTGACGCTCGATCTCGGCCCGCCCCACGTCGGTCAGCCGCTGCAGCGGCCGACGCGGGCCGATGTCGCC
>JAHWJJ010000252.1 GCA_019348475.1 Gemmatimonadota bacterium
CGCTCCAGGTTCTCGGCCCTGCGGGCGCGCATCCCTCACGCGAGGCGATTCCGAAGCCCCACGAGTGCACCGCGCCAAATTTTCCGACCCGCTCCGACTGCGACAGCCAAACTCCCAGCGTTTGCAACGGCTCCAGCGGGTACCTCGAGCAATATGAGCACGATGCGCGAGATTTTCATTCGTCAGATACTATTCCCTATTCCCTATTCCCTATTCCCTGTTCCCTGTTCCCACGACAGGTGCCCGCTCCGGCTCCATCTGTCCGACCGCGCCGCCCTCCCCGGAACGCGCCCTGCCCCCGGTGCGCACGGACGGGCGGGGCAGCAAGGGTTCCAGCCCGGCCGCCGCGGCCGCTCCGGACCGCAATCTCTCAGAACAGGAGGAACCGACGATGGCAACCAACGATCTGGACCGCGTGGTGCCGCTGAACCAGCTGGACGGCTACACCGTCGCAGACGGCGAGCCCGACGTGCGCGGGTGGGAGGTGATCTCATCCGACAACCGCCGCGTGGGCAAGGTGGACCAGCTGCTGGTGGATACCGGCGCGATGAAGGTGCGCTACCTGGACGTGGACGTTGACGACGCCCTGGTGGCCGGCGGCGACCGCCACGTGCTGATCCCCATCGGCTACGCGCGGCTGGAGGAGGGACGCTCGCGGGTGCTGGTCGACAGCCTGGCCGCGACCGACGTGGCGGCGCTCCCGGCGTACGCGCACGGGCCCGTGGCGCGCGACACGGACGACGACTTCACCCGCCGGTTCGGCGCGCCGGCCGCGACCGGCGAGCGGGCGAGCCAGGCGCGCATCACCCGCTCGGAAGAGGAGCTGGCGGTCGGCAAGCGCGAGACCGAGGCGGGCGAGGTGCAGGTCCACAAACACGTGGAAACCGAGCACGTCAGCCGCCCGGTGAGCCTGGCGCACGAGGAAGTGACCGTCGAGCGGCGGCCCGTCACCGATCCCGGCATGGCAGCCGCCGGGCGCATCGAGGACGAGGAGATCCGCGTGCCGCTGATGGAGGAAGAGGCGGTGGTGGAAAAGCGCGTGGTGCCCAAGGAGGAGCTGGTGGTGCGCAAGCGCGAGGTGGAGGAGACCGAGGTCGTGGAAGCCGACCTGCGCAAGGAGCGCGTGGAGGTGGACCGCGAGGGCGACGCCCGCGAACCGCGGCGCTGAACCGGGCTCCATTGAGGGTTGTGCGGGGCCGGCCGGGTGCTTCCCGGCCGGCCCCGCGCCGTGGTGCCGTCTCCGTCCACGTGCAGGTTGAAAGCCCGCACGCCGGGGTCAGGCAGCGGCGGCGCAGACCCGCCGGACGTGCTCGAGCACGTGGCCCGGGTACGCGGGCTTGGTCAGAAACGCGGCGGCCCCGGAGGCCGCCGCACGGTCCGCGGGAAGGGCGTGGGCGCTCAGGACGATGATGGGAATGCCGGCCGTCTCTGGACGCCCGCGCAGGGCCTCCAGCACCGTCCAGCCGCTGGCCGTGCGCGCGAACAGCTCCGTGACCACCACGGCGGGGCGGCTTTCGCAGGCGATCCGAACACCCGCCGCCACGTCCCCGGCCGCCATCACCTGGAACCCGTGGTGCTCCAGCAGCGCAGAGCAGATCTCCACGTTGTCGCGGTCGTCGTCGATCAACAGCACCATCATGAACCCGCCTTTCGCCTTGCTCGTCCGGCAGCGATAGCTGCACGCGCCGCACCGCGCACCCTGTCCCGGCCGCACAGACCCCGCTGCCGCGAGGAACGTGTGCGTGGCGGCGACGCTGTAGCATGGAAAGGCGAGACCGTCATTCGCGAACGCGCCCGACCTGGCACGAGGTCCGGGCCGGATCCGCGCCGCGCCCCCTCCGCTCGCTTATGCTCGCACCTCCCCCGAAACCGCCGGGGGAGGTGGAACTGCCGTTCGGTGAGGTTCGGTCGCGGTGCCGGATCCGCGCCGCGCCCCCTCCGCTCGCTCAGGCTCGCACCTCCCCCGAAACCGGCGGGGGAGGTGGAACAGCCATTCGCTGAGGTTCGGTCGCGGTGGCCGGATCCGCGCCGCGCCCCCTCCGCTCGC
The DNA here is from genome assembly GCA_019348475.1 of Gemmatimonadota bacterium. Classification (GTDB taxonomy): domain Bacteria; phylum Gemmatimonadota; class Gemmatimonadetes; order Longimicrobiales; family Longimicrobiaceae; genus Longimicrobium. Next base: position 2,048 of record JAHWJJ010000252.1, read on the forward strand.
TTATGCTCGCACCTCCCCCAAAAACCTCTGGGGGAGGTTGGACTGCGGCGGATTCTCGATAGGAGTCTGCCATGCAGTCCGCGCAGGCGCCGCACAGGCGGACTTGCGGCTTCCAGCGGCGATTTCAATCGCCTCAGCGAGACGATTCCGAAGTCAGGGCGGGTTCTCCAGGCCGGTGGGCCCGGGGCGGCCGCCCGCGTCCGCCCAGCGCCAGCGGGACAGGATCACCTCGGCGGGAGGCTCGAACCGCGGCCACGCCTCCACCGGCGACTGCGCGATCACGTAGAACCAGCGGCCCCGGGCGCCGAGCGCCACCCACCCCTTCACCGGCTCGCCAAAGGTCCCCACGCTGCGTATGGGGTACTCCACCACGGCCCACGGATGCCCCCCCCGCGGCTCCAGCTCCGTTCGGTTGCCGGGGATGCGCACCCGTTCGGCGGCCGTCCGCACGATCTCGCGCGCGGCGCCCTCGGTGGTGCCCTCGTCCATCACCCGCACGTACACGAACGAGCTATCGCGCTGCTGGCCCCGCGGCGCCCAGGTGAAGCGGATGGCCGCGCCGGGGCCCTCCATCTCCTCGTTCGCGGTAAAGCCCTCCGGGACCACCGTGTGAAAGGCCAGCGGAAAGCCCGGGGGTGACCGGTACGGCTCCGCCGGCACCGTGTCGCCGGCCACGGTGACGGCGATCGCGGCGGCTTCTTCGGCCGCCGCGGCCGGCGGGGCGGGCTCCGCCTCACCGCCGCAGGCCGTGCACAGCAGCAGGAGCGCGCACCCCCAGCGATGCGCGGACGGTCGCTCGCGGCGTTCAGTCATTGTCGTACTGCGGCCCGGGCTGGTCCGCGCCCCTCACCACGCCCGAGTCAACCGGCGTCGCCGTCACCCGATCGCCGGGCTCCGCCTGTTCCGGAGCATCGTTCCCCCCGCCACACCCCGCCAGCGCCGCCGCCGCCATCGCGGCCGCGGCCCGCCTGCACACGTCTATCCTCTTCATCCCCACCTCCTTCGTTGTCCCTCCCACGGCGCCGTCCCCTGACCGGCGCGGCGGCCGGGGCGGTGCAAGAACCCGGGCGTCCGGCCGCCCGGGCCGGCGACAGTGCAGCAGGAGTGATACCATCTGTGTGCCGGAGCGGCGGCGCCGGGAACGGGACGTGAACCGGACGAAGAACACCGCTTCCGATGCACCGGCAGCCGCGTTTCGGGCCGCGTCGACGGCGCAAACAAAGGCGAATGATGACGATGCACCCTTCGGACGTCCTGGCTCTGAGCGCGGCGGCCGGGCTGATGGCGGGCGCGGCTGCGGCGCGCCTTCCCGGCATCGCGGCGCTCACCTTCGCGGTCCTGGCCGCTTCCATGGTCCTGGCGACGTGGCGCCACGAGCGCGCCGGCAGGGAGGTGGAGCGCCGGGTGGTGCGCGTGCGCGCGAGGCGGAGATGACCAGGCGCGTGCTGCTGGCGGCGGCCACCGGCGTGGCGCTCGCCAGCTGTGAGCGCGAGGCGGAGACGGGCGTGCCGCCCTCCGCCGTATCGGACAGCGCGATCCTGGCGGACACCGCCAAACGTGACAAGGTGGACCAGGAAGGCATCCGCCCCGACCCCTGAACGCCCGCGCTCCACCGCGTCGAACAGATCGTCCTGAGCCTCGACGTCTGTGGCGCCAGGACGGGTGCGGAGGTGGCGTTCCGGGAGTTACCGTTCCGGAGCGAGACGTGGCGGCCCCGGTCAGGCTGGCGGAGCACGGCCGGGCCGATGGGGCCGCCAGATGCGGCCAGCACAGTGGAGGACAGGATGGATGACGACAGTCCCGTGATCCCGCTCGCGCAGCTGCGGGGACACCGGATCGCGAACGGCGCGGTCGACATGCGCCTGTGGCAGGTGCATTCGGACGACGGCCGGCCCATCGGCAGCGTGGACGAGCTCCTGGTGGACGCGGAAACGATGGAGGTGCGGTACCTGGACGTGGAGGTGGAGAACCTGGTGGCCACGGGCCGCGAGCGCCACGTGCTGATCCCCGTGGCGCACGCCCGCCCCGACGCCGAACGCTCGCGCACCGTGGTGGTGGACGGACTGGCGGCGCAGGCCGTTGCCTGCCTCCCCACCTACGCCCGCGGGGCCGCCGTCCGCTCCACGGACGACGAGTACGCGCGCCCGTTCGTGGCCGCCCGCCGCGCACGGGGTGCGGGGCTGGACTTTCCCGTCCGCGTGCAGCCCCCGACGGGGCTTCCGGCCGTCCGCATCGTTTCCCCGCCCGACGCGGGCGAGCGCGACGTGATCGCCGCCATGGGCCGTGCGGCGACGGCGGCCGGAGCGAGGAACGGGAGCGCGGCGGCCTGAACCGGGCGGGGCGTCGAGGCACCGCCGCACAGGTGCAGGTGCGGGGGACGATCTGTGCGCCAGCACGGCCGCGGGCGGAGCAGTGTTTGCCGTGCGCGGGCCGGCGACATCCGTTTTTTCTGGTCCGACCTGCGGGCCCGAACCATTCAATGCATGATCGATGGCGACGAGAAGCCTGCGCGCTCCGGACGGCACCGTATGGGAGGTCTGGGACGTTCAGCCCGGGCTGCAGCTGGAGTCGCGCCCCGGGCGCAGTGTGCTGCTGCCGGACGAGATGGCGGCTGGCTGGCTGTGCTTCGATTCTGCCGGCGAGAAGCGGCGGCTGTACCCGATCCCGTCCTGCTGGGATGAATGCGCGGACGCGGATCTGCTGCAGATGTGCCGCGATGCGCGTCCCGTGCGCGCGGACCGCATCCCATCCTTCTGATCCCGCTTCCCTGACGCTCAAGCCGAACGCCCAGTCGGCTGGGGTCGACTGGTTAGGGGCGTGAGGCGGAGCCCCCAGTCCTCCTGAGAGCGGGCTACGCGCACCGTGGTGGGGATGAAACGCAGCTCAACCTCCTCCAGGGGTGTTTGGGGGAGGTGCGAGCCTGAGCGAGCGGAGGGGGGCGGCGCCGCCCCGCCGTTGCCGCCGGACCTCGCCCGGATGCAGTTCGACCTCGCCCGGCCGTTTCGGGGGAGGTGCGAGCCTCAGCGAGCGCACGGGGCCTGCCCGGAGCCCGTCATGCGCTCCGTGCGAGCGGGCGCGGGCGCGGACCCGCCACCGGAGGAGAGCCTGCGCGCGAGCACCGGCGTCGCGAGCAGGGCCCACAGCGTGCCCGCGGCCGTGGCGCAGGCGGAAAGCGCGCGCGCGTCCTCGCCCGCGTACCACCACACCACCAGCGGCGGGAGGATGCCTGCAAGCCCGAGCAGCGCCACGCCCACCCGCGCGCGCGTTTCCGCGGGAGCCCGGTACCCCACCCACCGCCGCTCCGCCCAGAGCGCCGCCGGCCCCGCCACCAGCACACCGGACGCGTTGGCCACGTACGGATTGGAGGGAAACAGCACCAGCGCCGCCAGCACTCCCGTCGCCGCGAAGCCCAGCGCCAGGGCCGCGAAAAAGCGCGGCGGGCGAGCGGCCAGCCATCTCTGCACCCGCGGCCACAGCCGCGCGTAGACCCACACCAGCGCCGCCCCGAACACCGCCGCGCCGACCACGTCCCCCAGAAAGTGCACGCCCAGGTACAGCCGCGCCGTCGCCACCCCCACCACCACCGCCGCCGGCACCGCGAACGGCACGCGCCGGCTGGCGTACAGCCATCCCCACACGATCGTCGCCGTGAACAGGTGCCCGCTGGGAAACGAGCCCAGCGCCACGTGCTCGTACTTGACGATGGAGGCAGCGTCCGGGCGCTCCACCGCGAAGGCGCGGTTCATCGCCATGCTCACCAGCGCCTCCAGCACGATGATCCCCGCCAGCGAGTACGCCGCCTGCCGTCCCCACAGCCACAGCGACACCCCCAGCGCCAGGATCACCCCCCACGAAATCCCCAGCAGCGAGATCACGCGGAAGGGAAAGGGCCACCCCAGCCCCAGCGTCTGCTGCACCCATACGATCGGGCCGGGGTCAAAGAACAGTTCGGAAAGCGGCATGCGTGCGGTGGAAAGGGTGGCACCGCCGGACGCCGGGCGGCGGAGGTGGAGCAGCCGCCCTGGATGCGCCTCCCGGGCCCTGGCTGCTGATACGGGCGCACAGTGCAGCCGGAGCGGGCGCACTGTGCTGCGCGCGCGGCCCGGGTGGAACATCCGGTGCAGCAGGCACGGACCGTTCCCCCACGCGCGACCTGCAGACCACGGAGCGCACAGAATGGCAGCAGATTCCACCCGCCGTCCGCGCGATGACCCGTTTCCCCCGGGCGACGGAAAGCCGAAGCCGGACGGGGACGCCGCAAGCGACGGCGGCGAAACGCTGGCCGAAAAGATCCGCCGCTACCGCCAGCGCGGCCCGGCGTCCGGCGGCGCGCCGGGGCCCGCCAGCCACGTGGTGCGCCATCCCCGCGAGGAGTGACCGGCCGCGGGTCGGAGCGCCGCCTGTCCGCCCGCCGGCCCGCTTCTGAGCCGGCCGTCGCGGCGATGATGTCCGGGCTTGGCGCGGGCGTCCGCGCCTACCGCGCCGGTTCGTCCCAGTAGCGCGCGCGGAGCGCCTGCAGGATCCCGTACGCCGCCAGCCCCGCGCCCATCGCCACCAGCAGCCCCGGCCCGTGCCGCTGATCCCTGACCAGCCGCAGCGCGCCGGCCACTCCGCGCAGCTCCCCGGGCTGGTACAGCACCGCCGCGCGCAGAATGAACCAGGCGATGATCCCCGCCACGATCCCCCGGGCGGCCAACCCGGCGGCGGCCAGCCGCACCACGCGCCGGCGCGCCGCATCCCCCAGGTGCGACAGGTCCAGCGACCGCGCGGGGCCGCGGAGCGCCCGCAGCAGCTGCGCGGCCGCGTAGGCCAGCACGCCGCCACCCACGCCGGCCAGCGCCCAGCGCCCCAGCGGGATGCCCG
>JAHWJJ010000019.1 GCA_019348475.1 Gemmatimonadota bacterium
GGCGCGCATCCCTCACGCGACGCGATTCCGAAGCCCCACGAATGAGCCGCGCCAGATTCCGACCCGCTCCGACTGCGACAGGCAAACTCCAGCGTTTGCAACGGCTCCAGCGGGTACCTCGAGCAAGATTTCATTCGTCAGATACTATTCCCTATTCCCTCTTCCCTCTTCCCTGTCCCTCCCCTCTGGCCGGGCTTTTGCTCCGCCCGCCGCCGGAACAGGAACCCTCCCAGACCGGAAAGCAGACGATGCGGCAGATTGTGAAGTTGCTGGTGGGCGTGGCGGCGGTGGGCGTGGTGGTGGCCGCCTTCCGCGACTCGGCGCGCCAGCGGTGGCTGCGCCCCGCGCTCCCCTTCGGCGAAGACGAGGAGGAGGGCGAGCTCGCGCCCGGCGGCCAGGAGCCCGTGCTGGGGTACGACGGGATGGACCGCGACACCCTGCTGGACTGGCTGCGCGACGCCGACCTGGACCGCTCCACGCTGATGCGCATCCAGGCCTACGAAAGCGCCAACCAGGCCCGCGGCCCCGTGCTCGACGCCGTCGAGGACATGCTGGATTGAACTCGGCGCCGGACCCGAACGGCCGAGGCCGTCCACCCGCGCGGGGGGACGGCCTCTCCTGTTTTCGGACGCGGAGACCCCAGACACTCCCTTACGCCGCTGCCTGCTCCTGGCCTGGAACCTGGACGATCTCCAGCTCCGCGATCGGAAACTCCATCTCACGCGGGAAGTAGGTCTCCTGAAGCGTACGTACGACCACGATCTGCCGGCCATCGATGCCAATGAACCCTCGGTCCTCGACCACTTCAGCGTCGAGGACCGCGCCCGGAAAGTGGACCCGTACGCGCGTACCGAGCGGCACTCCGTGAGCCTTGTCGGCCTTTCTGCTCATGACGTCCTCACCAGGGTGTCAGTCCTGTGACTCCGATCAAATATGCACGCGCCACACGGTCGAAGTCCAGCGCCAGCGCATTGCATGCCCGCCGCCACTCCCGTACCTCCGAAAGTGTAACCTCGCTGCGCCCGCCGAGCCGCGGCTTGTCAAAGTCGAAATGCGCAACCGCGTTGCGCCACAGGTTCAACTGCTCCAGCTTCTGCCGCCGCGGTTCCGTACGCGGGCCGGCAGCATCCACGGCCGACCAGATGTCCAACCCGAGCCGCGCGTAATCCGAACCAACGTTGCCGGCATTTGCGTTCCCCCAGTTCAACTTTCGTCCGTTCACGAGGCTGTTGTAGACAATCAGCCGGATCGCCGCGTACTGTGGCGCGCCGATCAGATGCTCGACGCATTCCGTGTGCAGTCCCCGGCAGAACCGTTGAAAGTGTGACGACAGCAGCACCACGTACGCCTGGTTGATCTGCTGCACCGCGAAACGGCGCCCCCGACCGCTGCCGCCGACGGCCCGGTGCGCTGCCTCGATCTCGTCCAGCGCGCGGCGGCCATCCACCTGCCAGGTGCGCAGCGAGCGAGAGGGCATCGGCGGCGGCGTCCGTCGAGTGGCACGATCGAGAGGGTTCCACGTGAGAATGCGAAAGGAGCTTACAAGTAGACGGAGTGATGCGCAAGTGCGCCCCACCCTCCCCACCCTCAGCCGGCCAGCGCCTCGCGAACCAGCCGGTTGAGCTCCTTGCCCTCGAAGCGGCCCTTCGTGCGCGGCATCACCGCCTTCATCACGCCGCCCACGTCCGAAGCGCCGCCGGCGATCGCGTCCTGGATCATGCCGCGCACCTCGTCCTCGCCCAGCGCGGGGGGGAGGTAGGCCTGCAGCAGCGCGGCCTCCTGCTCCTCCTTCTCCGCCAGCTCGGTGCGGGCGCCGGCGCGCATCTGCTCGGCGGCTTCGCGCCGGCGCTTGATGGCGGTGGTCAGCAGCCCGCGCACGTCGTCGTCGCTCACGGGGCGGCCCTGGTCGATCTCCCTGTTCTTGATTTCGGAGAGAAAGGTCGTGAGCGTGGTGGTGCGCAGCCTGTCGCGGTCCTTGCGCGCGACGGTGAGGTCGGCGCGAAGCTGCTCGGTGAGCGACGGTTCCGGCATGGTCGGTGTCCGTGGTACGATCGGGCGGATGACTGCGAGCGCGCAATCTACCGCCGCGCCCCCTTCCCCTCAACGCCTGGCGTACGAGGCCGCGCAGTCCCCGGCGGCCGCCGCGACCGGCGGCGGCGCCGTCTTCCCGTCCCGCTGACCCGAATGAGCCACGCACTCCTGCTGAACAGCGTCTCCTGGATGCCTGCAACCAGGGGCGCACGGTCATCTTCAGCACGCACAAGATGGAGCAGGCGGAGCAGATGTGCGAGCACGCTGCATCATCCCCGGGGGCCAGAAGGTGCTGGACGGCAACCTGCGCGACATCCGCCGCGCCGACCGCACCAACCCGAAGAGCATCACGCGGAGATGTCCCTTGGGTCGCGATGCCATGTGGGCTCCGATCCCCGGCCGGACATTCCTTCGCCGAAGACGAAGCCGCCGCGCGACTGGGATTCGCGCGGCGGCTCTGCAGTGAGAAATGAACGCACCCGCGCATCAGAGCCGCTCCACCACTCCCTCCACCAGCGCGGTCAAGTGGGGCTCCGCGCGGCCGGCGGTGGCGATGATGTGCTCGATGTTCGCGGGCTGCAGCGCGTCGGGAAGGCACTGGTCGGTGATGATGGACACGCCCATCACCCGCATCCCCCCGTGCACCGCCACGATGACCTCGGGGACGGTGGACATCCCCACGACGTCCGCGCCCATCGTCCGCAGCATGCGGTACTCCGCGCGCGTCTCCAGGTTGGGCCCCGCGATGGCGACGTACACGCCGCGCCGCAGGGTGATGCCCCGCTCCAGCGCGACCTCCACCGCCAGCGCCTGCAGGGCGGGATCGTACGGCTGCGACATGTCGGGAAAGCGCGGGCCCAGCTCGTCCGCGTTGGGGCCGATGAGCGGGTTGTCGCCCAGCAGGTTGATGTGGTCGCCGATCAGCACCAGGTCGCCGGGCTCCCAGAACGGGTGCATCCCCCCGCAGGCGTTGGAGACCAGCAGAGTGTCGGCGCTCAGCGCCCGCATCACCCGCACGGGAAAGGTCACCTGCTGCAGGGTGTACCCCTCGTAGCGGTGAAAGCGGCCCTGCATGGCCACCACCGGCTTGCCGCCCAGGGTGCCCAGCAGCAGCCGGCCCGTGTGCGTCTCCACGGTGGAGAGGGGAAAGCCGGGGATCTCGGCATAGGGGATCTCGGCCTCCACCCGGATGCGCCCCGCCACCCCGCCCAGCCCCGTGCCCAGGATGATGCCGATGCGCGGCTGCAGCGAGGACCGCGCGCGGATCGCCTCCACCGCGGCGGCGATCCGCTCCGTGAGGGTCGCCTCCGCCACTCAGCCCCCCTGCGCTTCGGGAGGGAGCGACTCGTCCGCGTCGCCGCGGCCCAGCGCGGCGGTGCGGTCGTCCTCCACGTCCAGCTCCTGGAGCTGGCGTTCCACCAGCGTGCGAAAGAGGCGGAGAAAACGGACGCGCTGGCCCTGCAGGCGGCGCAGCGCCTCGGCGGCCGCGGCGGCCTGCCGGCGCGCCTCGCCCACGATGCGCTCGGCCTCGGCCCGCGCTTCGCGCAGCACCAGGTCCGCCTCGCGGGCGGCCTGCTCGCGCATCTCCTCCCGCAGCTGCTGCGCGCTGACCAGGGCCTCGTTCATGGCCCGCTCGCGCACGCGGTAGTTGCCGATGGACTCGGTCATCGACTCCAGCCGCGCGCTGGCCATCACGTTCTCGCGCACCAGCTCTTCCATCCGCGCGCTGACGGTGTCCAGAAAGTCGTCCACCGCGGCGGGGTCGTACCCGCGCACCGCGCGCCGAAAGTCGCCCTTCTTCTTCTTTACGTCCAGCGGCGTAAGGTCGATCATCGCCCGCGTTCTCCGAACAGGGTGGAGCCCACCCGGACGAGGGTGCTTCCCTCCTCCACCGCGGCCTCGAAGTCGTTGCTCATCCCCATGGAAAGGTGCCGCCCCTTGAAGGCCGGCACCTGCTGCGCGGCACGGTCCCGCAGCTCGCGCGCGCCGGCGAAGGTGCGGCGGATGACCGCCCGGTCGTCGGTGAACGGCGCCATCGTCATCATCCCCTCCAGCCGCAGCCCCGGCAGCTCCGCCATCCGGCCGATCGCGTCGATCGCCTCGTCCGGCGACAGGCCGAACTTGCTGGCCTCCCCCGACGTGTTCACCTGCACCAGCGCCGGCACGGTGACCCCCGCCTTCACCGCCTCGCCGGAGAGAGCCTGGGCCAGGCGCACGGAGTCGAGCGAGTGCACCAGGTCGGCGATGGCGACGGCGCGCGCGGCCTTGTTGCGCTGCAGGTGGCCGATCAGGTGCCAGCGCACGGCGTCGCGGCCCACCTCCGCCACCTTTTCGTCCATCTCCTGCACGCGGTTCTCGCCCACGTCGGCGATGCCGGCCGTGATCGCCGCGCGCACCACCTCCGCCGGGTGCGTCTTGGTCACCGCCACCAGCGTGACGGGGTCCGCGCGCCCTGCCCGCGCGCGCGCGGCCTCGATCCGCTCCCGCACCTCCGCTACCCGCGCCCTGAGCGTTTCGGGTTCCATGCGGAGCAACGTACAGAACGGGCCCAGTGCGAGCAAGCGGGGAACGCGATGGCCGCTGCCGCGCGGCGGGTTGACGAGCGACCGGGGACGCGGACAGCTTACGTTCGCTTTCCGCCATGGGTTGTGAACCATCAACCTCTTTCGTCCACGGCGAGCCGGCTTTCCCCGTGCGCGGCACCCGCCGGCATCCTCCGCCGGCGCATTCCATCTCCCCACCCACAGGAGTCCTCGATGTCCACCCGCAGGATCACCACCGCGGCCGCGGCGGCCGCACTGACGCTGCTGGCGTCCGCCTGCTCCGACCGGCTGACGTCGCCCGCCGTCCACCCAGGCGCCCCGGCGCTCAACACCGGCTCCACGCTCCCCCAGCTCGTTCCCAACTCGGTCCGCTACAGCGACACCGGCGGAAGGCCTGCCACCGGACGCTCCGGGTCGGCCACCCTGTCCGCCTTTGCCCTGCGGGCCAGGGACGGCGTCACGTCGCTGGAGGTGCGCGCCGGGCGTGCGGACGGCGTCGAAGGGGGCACGGCGGAGCTGGCGCACGTGCAGGTCAAGGCGCTCATCGGCGGCCAGGAGAGCTACGTGGCCAACCACAGGGAGGGCCTGGACGCGCCGATCGCACTCCCCGCGCTGGCGCGCGGGGAGGCGGTGCAGGTGCAGGCGAACGTGCGCGGGATCGACGGCAACCGCACGGACGTCGTGACGGTCACGGAAACCGTCAAGCTGCGCCCCGACCTGGCCGTCACCTTCTCCGCGGCGGAGACGGTGAGCCCGGGGGTGCCCGTGAGCTTCACGGCGCTGGTGGAGGAGCGCAACGGCGACGTGGGCGCCACCGCCACCTGCCAGCTGCGCGTGGACGGCGCGGTGGTGGACCAGGCGCAGGGGATCTGGGTGGATGCGGGCGACGCGGTGAGTTGCGCGTTCACCTACACTTTCGCGCAGGCCGGCACCTACGCCGTCGAGGTGGCCGCGACGGGCACCGCCCCGGCGGACTGGGACGAATCCAACAATGCCGCCTCGGCCCAGGTGCGCGTGGCCGCGCCGGGCGTGCCGCTGCAGTTCACCGCCATCGCGGAGCAGAAGGTGGGATACCGCCACTCCATGTACATCAACCGGTACGCGGACGCCCGTGGCGTGTGGTACGAGCAGGAGAGGCGCGACACCGCTGACGAGCACCTGCAGACCATCCAGATGCTCGGCTCGAGCGCACAGCCCATCCCGGGCCCCGTGGTGGTGGAGGTGTCGCAGGCCACCGGCGGGCGAACGCTGCACGCCGCGCGGTGGGCGTCGGGAACCCCGCCCGGCGTATCGTGGTGCACGTCCATCGGCCACGGGGCCACGATGTTCTTTGGGTGCAGCCTCTCCTTCGGCGGCTTCAGCTATGCCCAGTTCATGTATACGCGGTACGGCGGAACGGTGACGTACCACGGCACCATCTACACCCGCACCTGGTGGGACGGGGTGATGCAGGAATACGTTTACCACCGCAACTTCAGGGATGGCTATCTCCCGCCGGTCCAGCTGGGGAACGACTTCCAGTTCAACGTGCGCATCACCGCCGCCGACGGCACCGTCTACCGCGCGGAGGCCGACTTCCCGCTGGCGGCGAGCATCGAACAGGGAGGCACGCCCGAGACCTGCACCCGCTACCACTGGTACGAGTCGGCGTACCAGGAAACCTGCAGCAGCTCCGCGTTCCGCTACGAGGTCCTCTCCGGCCGGGCGCAGTGGCCGGCGGCGTTCTGACCATGCGCAGGTGAGGCGGTGATGCGGCGGAGGTCCGGCCCGTAATTCAGCGGCGGGCCTCCGCCGCGTCCGACGGCGCACCTCCGGACCGCGTATCCGTGGAGTATGATTGTCATGGCGAATCCGGATCGAGAGTTTTGACTTCCTGAGGGACCGCGCCGCGCGACCGTCACGGCATGTGAGCGCGACCGAAGGGACCTGCTACACACGGGATCGACTCAGCGACTACGCTGGTTCGTTGCACGAGGGGCTGTATCCTTAGGTCGGCGCCGGCGTCCCCTGATCGGCGGGTACCCAGCGGCGCCTCCTCAGGAACCAAGCTCCTGGGTCTCCCGCGCGGATTCCAGAACGATCCTGCGCGGTCCGGGATGAGCAACGATTGTGTTTGCGTCCCGGTATCAGCTTCACGCCAGCGCGGCGCGGCCGCTGGTGGCGGCCAGGGGGGGCGGGCCGTCGATGAGCATCTCCTTCAGCTCGTCCGGGGAGAGGTTGCGGAACAGGCGGCCGCCGTGCGCCCGGGTGATGGCCCCCGTCTCCTCCGAAACGACGACGACGAGCGCGTCCGTCTCCTCCGACAGCCCGAGCGCGGCGCGGTGGCGGGTGCCCAGCGAGCGGTCCGCGACCGGCTGCTGCGTAAGGGGAAGGATGACGCCCGCCGCCACGATGTCGTCGCCGCGGATGACGGCGGCGCCGTCGTGCAGCAGCGAGTAGGGCGTAAAGATGTTCAGCAGCAGCGCGTCGGAGACGCGGGCCTGCAGGGGCGTGCCCGTCTCCAGGTACTCGCCCAGTCCCAGCTTGCGTTCGATGGCAATGATGGCGCCCACCTTTCCGCGCGACATCTCCTCCACCGCCTGCACCACCTCTTCCGCCACCGCCGTCTGCTCCAGCCGGGAAAAGAAGCGCAGCAGCCGGTTCTGCCCCAGCTGCGCCAGCGCGCTGCGCAGCTCCGGCTGAAACACCACCAGCGCCGCGATCACGCCGAACTGGAAGACCGTCTCCAGCAGGTACTCCACCAGCGAGAGGTCCAGCACCCGCGCGCCGGCGTAGATGGCCACGACCACGAACAGGCCCAGCAGCATCTGGATGGCGCGCGTCCCCGCCAGCACCAGCAGGGCGCGGTAGATGACGGCCGCGACAATCAGGATCTCGACCAGGTCCTTCCAGTCCGGCGCCAGGAACCCGAAGCGCTCCACCAGGTCGTTCACGGCGCCCTCGCCGGGATGCGGAGGACCGACCATGCCACGTCCAGCGCGTGCCGCGCGCCGCGGACGTCGTGCACGCGGAACAGGCGGGCGCCGCGCGCCAGCCCCGCCACGCACGCCCCCACCGTCCCCGCGTCCCGCGCCCGGGCGGCAACCCCGCCCAGCAGCGCCCCGATGAACGACTTGCGCGAGGCGCCCAGCAGCAGCGGCCGCCCCAGCCGCGCCTGGATGCGCTCGAGCGACGCGATCAGCTCCAGGTTCTGCTCCGCGGTCTTGGCGAACCCGATCCCGGGGTCCAGCACCACGCGGTCGCGCGCGATCCCCGCCGCGTCCGCGCGTGCCAGGGACTCCGCCAGCTCCGCCGCCACGTCGTCCACCACGTCCCCGTAGTCCGTCAGCCGCTGCATGGTCTGTGGCGTCCCCCGCATGTGCATCAGCACCAGCCCCGCGCCCGAGGGCGCCACCACCCGCGCCATCTCCGCGTCCCCCAGCCCGGAGACGTCGTTCACCACGTCCGCGCCCGCCGCCAGCGCCTCGCGCGCCACGGCCGCCTTGCGGGTATCCACCGAAACCGGCAGGTCCAGCACGTCATGGATCGCGCGCACCACCGGCACCACCCGGGCCGCCTCCTCGTCGGCGGAGACGGCCGGCGCCCCCGGCCGCGTGGACTCGCCGCCCACGTCCACCAGGTCCGCCCCCTCCCGCGCCATCCGCCGCGCCTGCTCCACGGCCCGCGCGGGATCCAGAAAGCGCCCCCCGTCGCTGAAGCTGTCCGGCGTGACGTTCAGGATTCCCATGACGACGGGCCGGTCCAGCGAAAGGGCGCCGCGCCGGAGTGCCCACTGCCCGGTCCTCAGTGCCGGGTGCCCGGGATCGAGGGTCGAGGAACCGAAGCGCGACTCCGCCGCATTCGGCTCGTCCCCCGCACCGGGCACCTGAACCTGGGCACTGTTCGTCGTCATACCCGCGAACCTAGCGAAAGCAAAAGCGCGAAGGCAAGCCATCGCTCACCTTCGCGCTCCCCGTGCGCTCCACTCCCGCACTCCCGCACTCCCGCACTCCCGCACTCCCGCACCTTCCCCTACGCCAGCCTGGGCTTCAGCGGCTCCACCCCCGGGGGCGGCTTGGCGGCCCGCTCGCTGGCGGCGGCGGGGAGCTCCGGCACCTCCGGCGGGCCCGGGATGTCCACGGGTCGCAGCGGGGGCAGCGCCTTCCCCTGGTGCAGCATCTCCACCTCTTCGCGCGTGAGCGTCTCGCGCTCCAGCAGGTGGTTCGCCACCGCGTGCAGAAAGTCGATGTTGTCGCGCAGGGTGGACCGCGCGTGCTCCAGCGCCTCGTTCAGCACGCGCCCCACCTCGGCGTCCACCAGCTCCGCCGTCTTCTCCGACACCTCCCGGCGCTGCCCGATGTCGCGGCCCAGGAACACCTCGTGCTCGCTCTCGGTGATCGCCACGGGGCCCACGGCGTCGGAGAGGCCCCACTGGGTCACGTACCGGCGCGCCAGCCGGGTGGCCTGCTGGATGTCGCTGCTGGCGCCCGTGGTCACGTGCTCGCGGCCAAAGATCAGCTCCTCGGCCGCGCGCCCGCCGTACGTCATGGCCAGGCTGGCCTCCAGCTGCCGGCGCGTGATGGACACGCGGTCGTCCTCGGGGAGCGTGAACGCCATCCCCAGCGCCCGGCCGCGCGGAATGATGGTGACCTTGTGCAGCGGGTCGTTGCCCGGGACGGTAAAGGTGCACACGGCGTGGCCCGCCTCGTGGTAGGCGGTCAGGCGGCGCTCCTCCTCCTTCATCACGTAGGAGCGGCGCTCGGCGCCCATCATCACCTTGTCCTTGGCGTCCTCGAAGTCGGCCATGGACACCGTCTCGCGCCCGCGGCGGGCCGCCAGCAGCGCGGCCTCGTTCACCAGGTTGGCCAGGTCGGCGCCGCACATGCCGGGGGTGCCGCGCGCGATGACGTTCACCTGCACGTCCCCGGCGAGCGGCACCTTCTTCATGTGCACCTTCAGGATCCCCTCGCGGCCGCGCAGGTCGGGCGCGCCCACCACGATCTGGCGGTCGAAGCGGCCGGGGCGCAGCAGCGCGGGGTCCAGCACGTCGGGACGGTTGGTGGCGGCGATCAGGATCACGCCGTCGTTCCCCTCGAACCCGTCCATCTCCACCAGCAGCTGGTTGAGCGTCTGCTCGCGTTCGTCGTGGCCGCCGCCCAGCCCGGCGCCGCGGTGGCGCCCCACCGCGTCGATCTCGTCGATGAAGATGATGCAGGGCGCGTGGCTCTTGCCCTGCTCGAACAGGTCGCGCACGCGGCTGGCGCCCACGCCCACGAACATCTCCACGAAGTCCGACCCCGACATGCTGAAGAACGGCCGCCCCGCCTCGCCGGCCACGGCGCGCGCCAGCAGCGTCTTGCCCGTTCCCGGCGGGCCCACCAGCAGCGCCCCCTTGGGAATGCGCCCGCCCAGCCGGCCGAACTTCTTGGGGTCCTTGAGGAACTCCACGATCTCCTGCAGCTCGGCCTTGGCCTCCTCCGCGCCGGCCACGTCGTCGAACGTCACCTTGGGGGTGTCGCCGGTCAGCAGCCGCGCCTTGCTCTTGCCGAACTGGAAAGCCTTGTTGCCGCTGGCCTGCATCTGCCTGAAGAAGAACACCCAGAGGCCGATGATGAGCAGCCAGGGCAGCGCGCGCAGCAGGATCTCGCCCCAGCCGATCTGCGGCTCCTTGGCCTTGATGCGGACGCCGGCCGCCTCCAGCTGCTTGACCATCTCCTCCGAGTCCTTGATGGGCGAGCGCGTGCGGAAGGCATGGACGGTGAGCTTGCGCTCCTCGTTCTGCCACGGCTCCTTTACGCGCCCCTCCACCTCCACCCCGTCCACGATGGTCACCTCCTGGACGTTGCCGGAGGCGACCTGCTGGCGGAACTCGGAATAGTCGATGTCGCGCACCGGCGAGGTGCGCGCGCTGGTGACCTGGACGGCCAGGATGGATACCATCACCAGCAGCAGCCAGAACCCGGCGGTGCGGGTGACCTTGCCCATCCGGGGCGGCTGCGGCTTGGGGGGGCCGCCCTTTTCTTCGTCTGCCATGGACTGCGTTCCTTCTGCCCGCGGGCTGGGCGGCCCGCGTCAAGATTTCGTCGGACCGCGAACGCCGGTCAGGGCTGGATCACGCCCACGAACGGCAGGTTGCGGTACTTCTCCGAATGGTCCAGCCCGTACCCGATCACGAACTCCTGCGGGCAGTCGAACCCCACCCAGCGCGCCTCCTTCACCACGTTCTGCGCGATGTGCTTGTGCAGCAGGGCGCAGATCTCCAGCGACCGGGGACCGCGCTGCTGGAGGATGGGGATCAGCCGGTTGAGCGTGGTGCCGCTGTCGACGATGTCTTCCACCAGCACCACGTGCTTTCCCTCGATGCTGGCCTGCCGCGCGTACAGCAGCTTGACCTCGCCCGAAGACTCCGTCCCGGTGCCGTAGCTGGAGGCGATCAGGAAGTCCACCTCGATGGGGCGCTTGATCTGCCGCACCAGGTCGCTCAGGAAGATGAACGAGCCCTTGAGCAGCCCCAGCACCAGGATGTCTTCGCCCTCGGGGATGTCGCGGGCGATCTGCTCGCCCAGCTCGGCCACGCGCGCGGCGATCTGCTCTTCGCTGAACAGGATGCGCGAAATGGGCTGGCCGCCCGTGCGGGCCAGGGTCTCTGCGGTGGTCGGCATCAAAACACGGACAGGGTGATGGACGGCTCTCCGGGCGCGGGGGCGCATCCCTCCGCGCGGGCCACGCCCGGCACCCAGAGCACGGCGCCCCGGGCATCGGCCAGCACGGGGAGCGCGCCGCGCTTTCGCGCCGGCACGCGCGCCTCGCCCAGCAGCTTCTTGAGCGGGCGCGTCCCCGCGCGGGTGCGCACCCGGTCGCCCGGGGCGCGGGCCCGCAGCGTGAGCGGAAAGCGCACGCGGTCGATGGCCATGCGCATCGTCCGCCCGTCGTCCACCCCGCCCTCCACACCCACGCACCAGCGGGCCGTCCACTCCGCCCCGCCGATGCGGAACCGCGCTTCACCCGTCTCCGCGCGTTCGATCACCAGCGGCTCGTCCGGCGGCGCGGGGGGCGCCTGGGCGGGGGCGCGCTCCAGCCGCGCCAGCCCGAATTCCGTGGTGATGCGCACGCCGCCGGGGAGCGTGCAGGTCCGTCCGCTGGGTGCCTGGCTGATAAACTGAAGCGCCAGGCGGGTTCCCGCCCGGTCGGGCACGGCCCCCACCCTGCGCAGCGCCGCCCGCAGCACCCGCGCGGCAACCCGCCAATCATACAGCGCAAAACGTTCGCGGACAAGCACGAGCGCCCCTTCTTCCTCGCGAAGCACCTCGGCGAGCACGGGCGCCAGCACCGCGTCCCACGCCTCCTGGTCCTCGCGCGCCAGCTCCGCCAGCCGCGCCAGGCTGCGCCGCGCCCCGGGCGCCAGGTGCCGCTCGATAGCCGGAAGCAGGTCCAGCCGGATGCGGTTGCGCGCGGCGTCCGCCAGCGCGTTGGTGGGGTCTTCGCGCCACGCCAGCCCCACGGAACGCGCGTAGCGCACGATCTCCGCGCGCGAGAAGGGGAGCAGCGGCCGCACCAGCCCGCCCGGGTCCGCCGGCGCGATCCCCGCCAGCCCGGGGAGCCCGGTGCCGCGCAGGACGCGAAAGAGCACGGTCTCCGCCTGGTCGTCCGCGTGGTGCGCCGTGGCCAGGTGCGTGGCGCCGGCCTCCGCCCGCGCGCACCGCAGGAACGCGTAGCGCGCGTCCCGGGCCTCCGCTTCCGTCGCTGGCGGCGTCTCGGCCCGCGCCTGGATCAGCGGCACGCCCCAGGCGCCGCACACGCCGCGCACCCAGGCGGCGTCGCGCTCGCTCCCGGCGCGCATGGCGTGGTCGAAGTGCGCCGCGGTCACCCGCACCCCGGCGTCGTCGGCCGCGAAGCGCAGCAGGTGCAGCAGCGACGTGCTGTCGCACCCCCCCGACACGGCCACCAGCACGTGCGCATCCGCGCGCCGCACCCCCAGCGCGTCCAGGCTGCGGCGGAACCGGTCTGCGAAGCTGGGCCGCTGGGGGCGTGGGGGCATGGGTGGTGGATGGGTGGCAGTGCGGCGTCCGCGCGGGGCCCCTCCCCCGGCCCCTCCCGCTCGTTCCTCGCGGAGAGCGGAGAACTTCAGCCGCTCCCCTCGCGCGTGCACGTGAGTTCACCCCGCGGCGCGATCGAATTTCGCCCCCTCTCCCGGCGCGTTTGCCGCGGGGGGAGGCCGGACGGGGGTGGTGGACCCGACACAAGAATCGCCGCCCGGGCGGGCGGCGAGCAATGGGTCAGCCGGACCGGCCGTTGCCGCGGTCGCCGCCGCGGGGAACGCCGTCCACCGGCGGGCGCTTCGCGGAGTTCACGGTGAGCTGGCAGTGCACGCCGCGCACGCCGTCCACGTCCCAGGCATCGTCGCTGGCGTAGCGCACCTCGTGGTAGTCGGGAAGCTCGCCGCGCAGCGTGACCACGCCGTCGTCGACCTCGACCGTGATGGCTTCCGCGTCCACCCAGGTGTCGTAGAAGAGCGCGTCCTCCACGTTCTTGCGCACCTCCTGGTCCGGGCGGCGGCGGGTGCGCAGGCGGTGGTGGTACGGGCCCAGGCCGTAGCGGGCGGGGCCGTACACCGGTCCCGTCTCCCACTCGCCCCCGTCGAAGTCGTCCGGGACGCCGGGGCCGCCGAACCCTTCCACGCCGCGGCCGTACTCCGCCTCGGGCCCGCCGCCGCCAAAGCCGGTGTGCGGGCGAAAGTCGCCGCCGTAGGGGCCGCCCCGGGGAACGGGCCCCGGGCCAAAGTCGCGGGCGTACGGGGGCCACGCGCCGGGGCGCCCGCGGTCCTGGTCGTAGCGCGGCATCGATCCCTCCCAGTGTTGAGCCGGAGTGCTGAAGGGAAGAAGCGGGCGGCGGACCCTCCCTCATCCACCCCTCCCGCAAGGCGCCGTCAGGGCCGCAACAACCGTTCCAGCCACGGCTCCACCTGGTCCGCGGGCGGTCCGGGGGGAAGAGGGCGCCCCGCGCGCTCGTGGAGAACGCGCGCCAGGCGGTCCGGCCGGTCGCTGATGATGCCGTCCACGCCCCACTCCAGCAGCCGCCGCATGTCGGCCTCGTCGTCCACGGTCCAGACGTGGACGGCCACGTTGTGCGCGTGCGCCTCGCGGATCCAGCGCGGCGACAGCACCTGGCGCCGGCCGTTGCGCTCCGGCATCTGGAAGGCGTCCACGGGGGGGCGGTACAGCCGCGTGGTCCCCGTCAGGTGCAGCCCGTAGAAGGCGTACAGGTCCTGCGCCCCCGCGCTGGTGGGCCCGGGGTAGTCGTGGAAGAGCGCGCGGTTGCGGCTGTCCCCCGCGGCCACCAGCACGCGGTGCTCGGCCCCGGCGTCGCGGATGGTGCGGAGGACGGCATGCTGCGCGCGGGGGTCCTTAACCTCCACGTTCACCCGCGCGTCCGGCAGCGCCTGCAGGACCTCCGCCAGGGTGGAAAGCCGGATGCCGCGGCCGCGGAAGGGGTGCGTGGCGCCGCCGTCCGGGGTAAAGCGATACCCCGCGTCCAGCCGCCGCAGCTCGTCCACCGTCATGCCGGCGACGGGGCCGCGGCCGTCGGTGGTCCGGTCCACCGTGGCGTCGTGGATGACCAGGCAGTCGCCGTCGCGGGTGGGATGGACGTCGACCTCCAGCAGATCGGCGCGCCACCAGTCCAGGGCGCGCCGAAAGGCGAACAGCGTGTTTTCGGGGGCCAGGTGCGATCCGCCGCGATGGGCGATCAGCAGGGGGGCGCCGGCGAGATAGCGGTGGCCGGGGCGGGCGCCGCCGCCCAGCGAGAGCCGAGGAAGGCGCACGGGGGGCGCGCCGGGGTCAGGCCGCGGCTTCCAGCCGCTCCTGCTCGGCCGGGGTAAGCCGGTACAGGCGGTACAGCACCAGGTCGATCAGCCGCGCCGTCATCTGCCGGGCCCACACCAGCTTGCGCGAGTCGGCGCCCGCGTCCTGCTCGGCGGTGGCTTCGGCCAGGCGTTCGGCCAGGAACACCAGGATCTCCTCCACCGCGTCGGGGTGCGGACGGGCGGGGGCCAGCGCATCCGCCGGCACGCGGTCCACCAGCAGCCCCTCGACGAAGGCGAGGAACCCCGGGAACACCATCTCCGTCAGGTGTCCGCCGGGGATGACCTCCTCGTCCGTCAGCTCCTCCCACGCGAGCTCGTTCCAGTACAGCTCCTCCGCCTCGCGCCGGATGAACTGCAGCCGGTCCACGGGAAGGGGCTCCGCGTCCGCCGCCACCACCTGCGCCGGGCGCTGCAGCCCCGCGCAGATGCGCGCGCGGCGGCGTTCAACGTACGCCTGTGCGGTGTCGGAAAGCGCGGCGTTCCTGCTCATGCGACAGGGCTCCATGAGGCTGCGGGGGGCGTTTTTCGATTGGGGGAAGAACATAGGCCGGGGCCGGAGGGGCCGCAAGCTGAGGGCGGCGCGGCACGGGGGATGGGTGAGCGGGTGAAGGGGTGAAGGGGTGAAGGGGTGAACGGGTGAACGGGTGAACGGGTGAACGGGTGAACGGGTGAACGGTGAAGTGCCCACTGCCACATGGGCAGTGGGCACTTGAACCTGGGCACTTGAACCTCGGCACTCGGGACTCGTCACTCGGCACTCGACCGCCATCCTGCCGCCCTACTCCCGCGTCGCACGCTCCTCGGCCAGGCGCCAGCGCATATGGCCGGACCAGCCGCAGCGGGGGCAGTTCCGCGCGGTGACGGAAGCCTGGCGCGCCAGCAGGCGGTCCACGCGGCTGATGCGGGGCGCCTGGCCGGTGACGCACTTGCAGGCGGGGCACTCCGGCGCGTAGGGCAGGTTCCACAGGTACTGCGCCGCCAGGTAGCTCGCGCCCAGCAGCACCGCCATTCCCACCGCCATCGTCACCAGCGTCAACATCGTCACGGGACCACGCACCTCCACTCGCTGCGGCCGCGGAACGGCGGCCGTGGGGATCCACTGTGCAACGGCCGTACCCCCCGCGCACGCACGGAGCTTGCGAGAGCGTGGATGGAACGCGAAGCCGAAAGGAGGACGGGATGGCGGACGACCGCAACGACCGCGGGTGGAGGCGAGGCCGCGGCTACGAAGACGACTATGCCGCGCGTGGCAGGCCGCGGCACGGGGGCCGCTACGACGCGGGACTGCGCGGCGGATACGATCGCGGCTGGACGGAGTCGATGGCGTACGGCCGAGAGCCGGGGAGGATGAGCGGCCCCGGGATGATGAGCGGCCCGGGGATGATGAGCGGTCCGGGGATGTTCACCCCCTTTGGGTGGGACCCCATGATGCGCTGGTCGGAGTGGGACCCGCTGATGGGCTTCGTCCCCTACCAGGACACGCCTCAGCAGTGGTCGTACGGGCTGGCGGACGACTACCGCCGCTACGAGCACGACTACTACCGCGGCAACACCGCGGGCGGCTACGGCCGCGAATATCGGGGCGTGCCGCCGCGGCAGAGCCCCCTGTACGGCCGCGGCGGCGACCGGGCGGTGCGCGAGTGGGCGCGCCGGCGCGGCTACGACGTGGAGCACACCATCCGGCCGCGCCCGCCGCGGCGCTGACCGGCAGACCATCCCGCAAACGGAGGAAGACCAGACGATGCCCAAGCGCAACCTGGACCCCGGCTTCGACCCGGAAGAGATCGAGAACGACGACCCGCTCGGCGAGCAGATGTTCGCCGAGGGCGGCTTCGAGGACGCGCCGGACGGCGGCCCCGCCTTCTCGGCGCCGGGGCTGGAAGAAGAGGACAAGCGCCCCGGCGGCCACGGGCAAAAGGTGGCCGGCGTGCCCGAAGACCAGCAGCGCGTCGTCAACTCGCCCAGCGAGCAGCGGCCGGACTCGGAAGGGATCGTGGTGCACGAACGGGGCGGCGAGAGCAAGGGCGACCCGGCCGTCGGCGGGACCCGGCCGGACTGAGGGAATAGGGAACAGGGAACAGGGAACAGGGAACAGGCTGCGCCTCGAATGGCGCGCTGCAGCCTGGCCTTGAGAAGCCCCGCGGCACCTGCGGGGCTTCTCGCGTTTCCCGCGGGGCTCGGCCTACCTCGGAGCCGAGGCGGAGGTCGCGGCGCCGTTGCCGGTGGCACCGTGGCGCCGTAATCTCCCCGCTCGCAGTTCACTCCGCCCACTTCACGAATGGCCCACGTGTCCGACAAGCTGCCGTTCGATGTGGCGGACATGATGCGGCGCATCCGCAAGGCGGTGGAGCCGTTCCCGAAGGCCGCCATGTTCGAGCTGGCGGAGCGCGGCTTCCGGACGCCGTTCCAGCAGCTGGTGGCGTGCATCATCTCCATCCGCACCACCGACGAGGTGATGCTGCCCACGGCAATCGCCCTGTTCGCGCGCGCCTCCACACCCGCGCAGATGGCGCGGCTCACCGTGGACCAGATCGACGCGCTCATCCGCACCTGCGCGTTCCACTACGGCAAAGCGGGGCAGATCAGGGAGATCGCGGAGCGGCTGGTGGCCGAGCACGGCGGCGAACTGGGGTGCGACGAGGCGTTGATGCTGTCCTTCCGCGGCGTGGGTCCCAAGTGCACCAACCTGGTGATGGGGGTCGCTTGCGGCGAGGCGCGGATCGGCGTGGACGTCCACGTGCACCGCGTCACCAACCGCTGGGGCTACGTCGCCGCGCCCACGCCGCAAGCCACCGTGGCGGCGCTCGTGCAGGTGCTGCCGAAACGCTACTGGGTGGAGATCAACCGGCTGCTGGTGCCCTTCGGCAAACACGTCTGTACCGGCCGTCTGCCCAGGTGCAGCACCTGCCCCGTCCTCCCCTACTGCCGCCAGGTCGGCGTGACGAAGCACAGGTGAAGAAGTGCGTGAGTGCGTGAGTGCGTGAGTGCGGAAGTGCGGGGGTCAGTCATCGAGGGCGGGGTTTCGATCTGACGAGTCGTAGTCGATGACGCTGGCCGTCGGGAGCAGGTGAAGCCCCGTTCGGCGACGCGTCAGCGGCGCCGAGATGGGGCTTGTGGCAGTTCCAGCGGGCGGCTTCAGCCGTCCGTTTCAGCCGCCCGCCGACCGCTCCTCGCGCGGGTGGCCGTGGCCCTGGTTCTTCGACTCGCCGGTGGCGTCCGCGTCGCGGTTGGTGCCGCGGGTGCCGCGCTCGCTCGCGCCGAACTCCGCGCCTTCGTTGTTCTCCCCCTGCGTTCCCTCCGGCGTGTTGCCGGTTGTTACGCCGCCGGGACGCTGGTGGGTGGTCTTCAGATCCGACATGCTCCTTCTCCTGATCGGGTGCGTACGGCCATTTCCCTCGCCGTCCGGACCCGGCTGAAGGCGCAAGACCCGTTCCGGCAACGGGATGGAGGGCCCCGCCCCACCACCTGATGGAGATCCGCCCGTTCCGCGACAGCATCGATCTTGCGTATCGTTCTTCCCGGTGACGCGAGCGCGACAAGGGTGTTGCGCGACCCGTGCACCACGCATAGTTTCGGAAGTGGAGCCGCGCGACCCGGGCAGCCCGACAAGGCGGACTGCCCCGTGCCCGGCGGTCAGGAAAGGAGGTGGGCCCTTGAAATTTTGCGACCTCGTTCAGGACCCCGCCCGCGACGCTCCGCTTTCGGAACGCCCCTGCAGCACGCATGCTGCGCGGGCGTTTTTCGTTTCCCGTCTTCGCAGGAGGGTGACATGCTCGATTCCGGGATGATCAACAAGATCCAGAAGGCCAAGGACTACGCCTCGGAACCCGAGCGCATCCACTTTCAGAAGCTGGAAGTGGAGTTCGATGGGCGCAACGGCAATCACAACGTGGGGTTCGAGGACGGCCAGTGGCATTGCGACTGCGATTACTTCAAGCACCACCACACCTGCAGCCACACCATGGCCATGGAGCGCGTGCTGGGCGTGATGGCACCCGCGGAGGTCGCCTGAGACTGGCGGCCTGACACGCACCCCCGCCGGCCCTCCGGCGGGCGCCTCGCAACGCAAGATCGCCGCGGGAGAGCAACCTCTCCGCGGCGATCGTGTTTCGGGGATGATGTGCGTCGTTCATCCCTCGGCGCAGGGTGCCAGCGCGCGTCTTACTCTCGCGGCGGCTGCGGCGCCGCTTTTGAACGGCCGAGGATGAACGCGGATACGAGGGCTACCACATCCAAGCCAAAAATGATCGTGCCTTCGACTCCGTGGCCGGATGCCACAAGGTAGATACCGCAGCCAAACCCCACGAGCGCAATGAGAAGAGCGCACGCCAGGCCCAGCCGCTCGCTCACGATCGCCGCATCCAGTTCCCTGGTCGCAAGCGCCTGATCCCTTTGCTCCATCCTGCGGCGGTGCGCTGCTTGCGCCTGGAACTCGGCAAGGATGATCGCCGGAGCCTCCGGGTGGGCTTCTGCGTAGTGAACGAGTTCTTCCGCATCCGGAATGGGACCTTTGCGGAGTTCGAACGACGCGGTCTGGGTGATTCTGGTTGCGGCGGTTGTAGTCACAGAAGCGGGGCGCGACTGTTCGCCACGCCCCGGCATCTCGTGCTCCTGGTGGGGAACAGCAACCTGCCCCCCGCGTCTGCCCTTCTTTCGACGGTCAGGCATCCTTTGTGTGGCTTCGCTTCACACGCTCGTACGCATCGCTCAGGTCGTGGAACACAGCATTCCAGTCAGACGCCGTTGCCGCGTGGTCCGAGCGATTCCAACTGCCTCCGAACGCATATCGTCCATCGATTGCGCGACGGAGATCCAGCGCTCGCCCGAAGCCGCGGAAAGCGTACTTTGC
>JAHWJJ010000253.1 GCA_019348475.1 Gemmatimonadota bacterium
GGTCCGAGCGGTAGAAGTAGCCGCGCTCGGGGTGCTCGTCCGGCGCGGTGCGCCAGCCGTGCGGCTGCAGGGTAGCGGCGAACAGCGGCCCCAGCGTGCTCTTGTGCTCGCCCAGCACGCGAAAGTCCAGCGACCGCCCCAGGATGTTGCCGCCGTCGATGTTCAGCGCGGCCACGATGCTGGCGATGGGGACGGTGGGGTTCCGCGCGAAGAACTCGGACCCCAGCAGCCCCGACTCTTCCGCGGTGACGAAGACGAACAGCAGCGAGCGCCTGGGCGCCGGCCCCTGCGCCGCCGCGCGGGCGATGGCCAGGACGTTGGCCGTGCCCGAGGCGTTGTCCAGCGCGCCGTTGTAGATGGAGTCCCCGTTCACCGCGGGCCCGATGCCCAGGTGGTCCCAGTGCGCGCTGAACGCCACGTACTGGTCGCGCAGCGCGGGATCGCTCCCGCGCACCACGCCGATGACGTTGTCCGACTCCAGGTGCTGCACGCTGTTCCGGAAGGCGGCGTCCAGCGTGATCCCCGTCGGCACCGGGCGAAAGTCGCGGCGCTCGGCGCGGCGGCGCAGCTCCGCCAGGTTCAGCCCCGCCTGCCCCAGCAGCGCCGTCGCCGCGCTGTCGGTGATCCATCCCTGCACCCCCAGCGGCGCCGGGCGGCTGGCGTCGCGGGGAAGCATCCGCTGCTCCTTGGCCCACGAGCCCACCACGGTGTGCCAGGGGTAGCCGGCCTGCTCGGTGGTGTGGATGATGAGCATTCCCGCCGCGCCCCGCCGCTCGGCCTCCTCGAACTTGTACGTCCAGCGGCCGTAGTACGTCATCGCCCGGCCGCCGAACAGGTTGGGCTCGCGCGCCGGCGCGGGGGGATCGTTCACCAGCACCAGCAGCACCTTGCCGCGCAGGTCCATCCCCTTGAAGTCGTCCCAGTTGAACTCGGGCGCCTTGGAGCCGTATCCCACGAACACGATCTCGCCGTTGGCCGCGCTGCGCTCCACCGCCGAGCCGGCCCACACCACGACCTCCTCGGCATAGCGCAGGGTGGCCGTGGCGCGGCCGCCGGCGCTCACGCGGATGGTGGACGGGTCCGCGCCCACCACGTCGATCGGCACGCGCTGAAAGTAGCCGCCGTCTGCGCCCCCCGGCTGCACGCCGCTCTCGCGCAGCTGCGCGGCCAGGTACTCGGCGGTCAGGCGGCCGCCGCGGGTGGCGGGCGCGCGCCCCTCCAGCAGGTCCGACGACAGAAAGCGCATGTGCCCGTCGATCTCGTGCGGGGTGATGCGCGGCGCCTGCGCGGCGGCCGGGCTCGCGAGCAGCGCCGCGGCCAGGGCAGGGATCAGCGTGCGTCTCATCGGTTCGCTTGTGGATGAGGATCGGTGGATCGTGTTTCGGGATTCGATGTTTCCAACCTATGGCCCGCCGCGGCCGAAATAAAGATGGGCTCACGCGCAGCGCGCCGAGACAGGGGATGTCCGCCGGCCGCGTCCCCTTAATCCTCCCCCGTCTTTTGCGCAGACGGTCCAAAAATCACGCGGAGGACGCGGCGGACGCGGAGGACGCAGTGAGGACGCGGAGAACGGACCGAGATCTCCGCGTCCTCTCGCTTTTCCTCCGCGTCCTCCGCGTGAAATTTCCGTTCGGTCGCGGTGCACACGAAGCCGTGCGATTCGGCGCGGGAGCGGAACGAGGCCGCGGCCTGCGAGGGAATCGTGCGTCGGCTTTCACAATGAAAACGGCCGGCGCCCGTGGGCCGCCGGCCGTCTGCATTCCGCGCGGGAACGCGGCGTCAGGGGGTGATCTGAGCCCGGATCCACTCGGCGCGGGTGATGCGGGTATCCCGGTCGTTGTCCCACATCTCGTATGCGCCGGTGCGGAACTCCAGCGGGTCCAGCCGGTTGTCGCGATCGGCGTCCCACGCGGCGAAGGGCCCCATGGCGGCGTTGTTGCGCGCGCGGACGTTCCACTCGTTCTCGTCCAGGAAGCCGTCCCGGTCCCGGTCCCACACGGCGAAGCGGTTCGCCGCCGTCCAGCCAGTGTCGAACTCCGTCGCGTCCAGGAGCCCGTCGCGGTTCAGGTCCCACCGGTCGAACATGCGCTCGTCGAAGCGCGCCCCCGAGCCGGCCGCGGCACATCCGCCCAGCGCCACGGCCAGCGCCGCGACGGTCGCGGTGGAAAGCAGTGTTTTCGGCATCCGTCCCTCCTCGTGCAGAATGATGGAAGTGGCACGACGCGGCGCGCTGCCGCAGGGACCGCACCGGCGCGGCGGACAGGATACGGCGGTCGGCCGCAACTGTCGTGAGATGATCCGCGCCGGGGGCGGACGGATCGGCGGGGATTGACGCCTCCCGCCGGACGTCAAACGCGGAAAAACAGAACGGCCGGCGAACCCCTCGCCGGCCGTCCACCTTCCTTACGTCGCGCCCGTCAGTGCGAAGCGGGCGGGGCGAAGCCGCGCTTGCGCATCAGCGCCTCCACCTGCGGGTCGCGCCCGCGGAAGCGGCGGTACGCCTCGGCCGGGTCGATGGTGTTGCCGACCGAGAAGATGTTCTCGCGCAGCCGGCGCGCCACCTCGGGCGAGTAGAAGCCGCCGCCCTCGATGAAGGCCTCGGCCGCATCGGCGGTGATGACGTCGCTCCACAGGTAGCTGTAGTACCCCGCGGAGTACCCGTCGCCCGCGAAGACGTGACCAAAGTGCGGCGTGCGGTGCCGCATCACGATCTCGCGCGGCATCCCCAGCTCCGCCAGCGTCTCGCGCTCGAACGCCCGCGGGTCGATGTCGCGGCCGCCGGCCAGGTGCAGCTTCATGTCGATCAGGCCGCTGGCCAGGTACTCCACCGTGGCGAACCCCTGGTTGAAGGTGGACGCCCGCTCGATGCGGTCCACCAGCTCCTGCGGGATGGGCTCGCCCGTCTGGTAGTGCACGGCGAACCGCTGCAGCACCTCCGGGGTGGACATCCAGTGCTCCAGCAGCTGCGACGGAAACTCCACGTAGTCGCGCGGCACCGCGGTGCCGCTGAGCGAGGGGTAGTTCACGTCGCTGGCCAGGCCGTGCAGCGCGTGGCCGAACTCGTGGAACAGCGTGCGCGCGTCGTCCCAGGAGATGAGCACCGGCTCCCCTTCAGCGCCCTTCACGAAGTTGGAGTTGTTCGACACGATGGTGGTGACCGGCCGGTCGAACTTTTCCTGCGCGCGGTACGCGTTCATCCATGCGCCCGAGCGCTTGCCGGGGCGGGCGTAGGGGTCGAAGTACCAGAGCCCCACGTGGCGCCCCGTCGCCCGGTCCTTGACCTCCCACACCCGCACGTCGGGGTGGAACACGGGGACGTTGGTGACGGGGGTGAAGTCGAAGCCGAACAGCTCGCCGGCCACCCAGAACATCCCCTCGCGCAGGCGCTCCAGCTGCAGGTACGGCTTCACCTCGTTCTGGTCCAGGTCGTACCGCTCCTTGCGCACCTTCTCCATGTAGTAGCGGTAATCCCAGGGCTCGATGGTGATGTTGGCGCCTTCGGCGTTGGCCACCTGCCGCATGTCGGCCACCTCTTCGCGCACGCGCGCCACGGCCGGCGTCCACACCGCCTCCATCAGCTCCATGGCCTTTTCGGGCGTGCCGGCCATGGCGTTCTCCAGCCGCCAGTGCGCGTGCGTGGGGTAGCCCAGCAGGTTGGCCCGCTCGGCGCGCAGCTTGAGGATCTCGCTGATGATGGCGTTGTTGTCGGTGGCCCCCGCGTCGCCGCGGTTCACGAACATGCGCCACACCCGCTCGCGCAGTTCGCGGTTGTCGGCGTAGGTCAGCACGGGGTCGGTGGACGAGCGGGTGTTGGTGATCACCCACTTGCCCTGCATCCCCCGCGCGGCGGCGGCGGCCGCGGCGGCGTCGCGCAGCGACTGCGGCAGCCCGGCCAGCTCCGCCTCGTTCTCGACCACGACGGTCTGCTCGTTCTCGTCCTTCAGCACGTTCTGGCTGAACTGCGTGTACAGCCCGGCCAGCCGCTGGTTGATCTCGCTGAGCCGCGCCTTCTTCGCCGCGTCCAGCCGCGCGCCGGCGCGAACGAAGTTGGTGTAGTAGCGCCAGGCCAGCCGCTGCTGCTCGGGGGTCCAGCTGCTCTTGTCCGGCGCGTTGTAGACGGCCTCGATGCGGCGGAACAGCGCCTCGTTCTGGGTGATCTGGTCGCTGAACGCCGCCAGCCGGGGCGCCATCTGGCGCTCGACGGTCTGGAACTCGGGGGTGTTCATGTTCGCGGACCAGATGCCGTACACCGTGCTCACGCGGTTCAGCGTGCGCCCGGCGCCCTCCAGCGCGGCCAGCGTGTTCTGGAAGGTGGGCGGCTGCGGGTTGTTGGCGATGCGCTCCACCTCGGCCAGCTGCTGGGCCATGCCGGCCTCCAGCGCGGGCTGAAAGTGTTCGATGCGCACCTGGTCGAACGGCGGAACGCCGCCGTAGGGCCCGGTCCACTCGGCCAGCAGGGGGTTTCCGGAAGCGGCGGCGGTGGTCGCGGGCGCGGCCGCGGAGGCCGGCGAATCGGAGGTCGTGGCCTGGTTTTGCATGGTGGCGCAGCCGGCGGCGGCGGTGGCAAGCACCAGCGCGCCGGTGCGAACGATGAAGGAGTCCCGGTTCAGCATGTCGGTCCAGGGTTGAAGCTTGCGGCCGCTCCACGTCGAGGGCGCGGCCCGTGAAGAAGGCCCGGTCGTCGGATGGTTTACGGACGCGTGTGTACACTCCACGCGCAAAGCCGGTCCCCTTCCCGCAAGAATCATGTGGCGGCGTACGTGCGGCCCCTCACGCGCAGCCACTCACCCGCCAGAGATCGTCGTCCGTACCTCTATCATACCAAATGCTCCGGTCTTCTGTGCAGAGCCCCCAAAAAGCATCACGTTCGGTGGCGGTGCTCACGAAATCGTGGGATTCGGCGTCATCCATCGCTCCATCGACACTCGCGATTGAGCGGGCGCCCTCGCGCTGCTCGCTGCGGTAGACGAAGAATGCCCCCCGGCCGAAAGGACGAGGGGCGTCGAGCGACTTTGCCGAAGCTAGGCGGGCAGCCCCGCCGACGCGGGCACGCCGACGCGGGCGGCTGCGCCCACGCCGTGGCGCACCAGCAGCACGCGCCCCGGGTACGGGTGCGCCGTGATGCTTTCGTGCAGGATGTCGATGACGCGCTTCTCGGGGAGCCCGCCCGTTCCCGCGCCGACCAGCGGGAACGCGACGGAGGCGAAGCCGTGCCGCGCCGCCAGGTCCAGCGCGCTGCGGGCGCAGGCCGCGACGGACTGCGGGGTGGCGCGCCACAGCAGGTCGAGCCCGGCCACGTGGATGATACCCCGGTAATGCAGCCGCCCGGCGCTCGTCAAAACCGCGCCACCCAGCGGGATGGGCCCCACCCGCGCCAGCTCGCGGAACGGGGCGTGGCCCGCGGCGCGCTTGATGGCCCCGGACACGCCCTGCGGCAGCAGCAGCCACCACGGGATGACGTTGCGGTTCCACGCGTTTACGATCACCTCCACCCGCTGCTCCAGCAGGTCCCCCACCACGATCTCGGGAACGGGCACGTGTCGATCAGCGAAATGAGTCGTTGTGTCGCCGGCTTACGAAAGCAGCTGCCTCAGCGGAGCGATGCGGACCGCACCGCCATCCACCACGTCGATCCGCACCTGGTGTCCCGCCAGCAGCGCCGTTCCCAGCAGGGACACGGAGTCAGAGACCTGGATCTCGACGGCTCGCAAAACGCCACCCCACTCTACGACTCCGTCGCACATATCACAGAGGATCACGCTGCCATCCGCCAGACCAACATGCTGTGCACCGAAGCGCGGCAGCCCCAGAGCGGCGACTACGGCAGAATGCAGTGAGAGGTCACCATCAAACCGGTGTCCAGCTTGAAATCGAGATGCGCTTCCTGCCCCTCCGGGACCCGAACGTTCAGCGGGACTACCGCGTCGGTGCTCCCATAGACCGTGCCACCGATCATCACGGTGCCCACGGCGGCTCGAACTTCAGCCGCGGACCGAAGGTATGCGACACGGCGCTGCCGACCCGCCGGATCCAGAACACGGCTCCCGGGTGACGATCTCTGAGGCGCCGCATCGCGAGGCCTTCATCCGGATCGACCTCGTAATCGCCGCTGCCCACTTCGATCGAAACGAAATCGCGCAGGTCCCGCCCGCGCAGGCGTTCGGCGATCTCGCGCTTGAATACGGCTTCGCCCAGTTCGGCGAGCTCTTCCTTGGAATAGTGCGGCTTGATCATGCGCGGAAGCTAATCACGCCCACTTCTCCGTTCAAGCGGCACGTAAGTCGAATGGAATCACGACGATCCAGCTATCCGTGCCCACCGTGGCACGATTAGCACGCTGCGGAGCGAGCGGTGCGAGCGTCCATCGCACGGTCGGTGGTGACGGACCCGCCGCATCCTGCGCGGGCGCGGCAGGTCCATCCGGCTTCACGGGCCCGCCAGGAATGCGCGGGCGGCGTGCACCTCGCGCCGCTCCGCGTCGGCGTCGCGCATGACCTGGAGCAGGTGCTGGTAGTGGGCCCGCGCCGCGCCCGCGTCGCCGGAGAGCTCCGCGGCGCGCGCGGCGCCAAACAGGGCGCGGGCGCGGTTGGGCTCGCGGCGCAGGGTGGCCTCGTACGCCTGCCGGGCCTCCGCCGCTCGGCCCAGCTCCAGCAGCAGGTCGCCTTCCAGCTCGCGCGCGGGGAGCAGCGGCCCGGGCGTTACCGGATGCTTCTCCACCGTCTCCTCCAGCGCCGCCGCCTCGCGCGCCAGCCGCACGGCGCGCTCGTCGTCCCCCTGCGCGCGCGCCAGCCAGGCCTCCGCCGCCAGCCGCTGGGCGCCCACGATGGTGGCCCAGTACTCCTCGCGCCGGCCGGCGAGCGAGTCGCGCAGGGCGGCCAGCGCGCCGACCTCCGCGCGCGCCGCGG